>JBARMK010000135.1:0-6297 GCA_049802395.1 Candidatus Angelobacter sp. | reverse complement strand
CCCGATAGTTCGGATCGTCCGCCACGTTGTTCAGGGCCACGGTTTTTCCTCTGGCTGCGGCCGCTCCGGAGAGCCCCTTGTCCAGCGAGACGCGCTCCAGCGGATCATAGCTGCCAATGTGCGGGCCCAGCACCAGCGTTTGTGCATCAGCTTTGTCGATGACGTAGAACCCAACCCAGTTGTACCGGGTCATGGTCAGGTGCAGCCGCTGCACAATCTGGTCCATCAGCGCCTCCGCTGTGCGCGCAGATTGCGCGAAATATCCAAACTCCTTG
The DNA here is from genome assembly GCA_049802395.1 of Candidatus Angelobacter sp. Taxonomy (GTDB): domain Bacteria; phylum Acidobacteriota; class Terriglobia; order Terriglobales; family Acidobacteriaceae; genus Angelobacter. The sequence continues at coordinate 6,022 of JBARMK010000135.1, read as the reverse complement.
AGCAAATCCGTATGCTTCGACATCTTCTCTTATATCGCGGGCCGTGCTGCTTTTATAACTCGCCGTGCCGCACGCGGCAATGTTATTTTGGGTTCGCTGATGGCGGAATATTTTCCGCCATGGCGCGCGCTTCGGATCGAAAGCTAACTCTTCTTCTCCATGCACTTTCCTACGATCACGGCGATGGCCTCTGCGAATGTCTGCTCCTGTTTGGTGAACGTATTGGTGAAGTAGCTTTCCAAGTCGAGTTCAGCCACCAGTTGATTTTTGGCCAAAATCGGCACCACCATATTCGCCTTCACGATTTCCGAACCGGAGAGATAGCGCGGATCGGCGGCTACGTCATTGGCCACCACTGTTTGCCGGGTGGTGGCTGCGGCCCCGCACAGTCCTTGGTTGATTGGAATGCGCTGATGCGGGCTGAAGCTGCCCACGTATGCCCCCACCACCAGCACTCCCGGATCGGCCTTGTCGACCAAATAAAAACCAACCCAGTTATAGCGCGCCAGTTGGTCGTGCAGGCATTGCGAGATGTGCGTCATCAGCGTTGCAGCGCTGGAGGCAGTTTGGGCATATGCGCTGAATTCCTCCAGCAATTCCTGATGCTTGGACATTTATTTTTTTTAACCCGGACGTTCCTTGATTTGATTTTGTTATACCGCTCTCAGCCGATTCCGGCAACTGATTCTCTCGGAACGAACGTGCACACACTCAAGGTTTGTGCTTGCGGCCAAACCCGGGGAGTGGCTCGAACAGATCGCCACGGCATTTGCTCTCGTCGTGCGCCGAGCCGCGTCTAATTTGAAAAACCCATGCTCCACGCTTTACCCTTGAATGGCAATGAATATAAAGATCGCTCTGTCTCGCACGTTTGCCCTCGCTCTCTGCTTTGCTTTATTGGCTCCTGCACTTCGCGCTCAGGATGTTGCATCCTTTGAGAAGCGAATCTCAGTCAAAAAACTGGCCAACGGCCTGACCGTGGTGATCATGGAGCGGCCGGAAGCGCCGGTCTTTTCTTTTTACACTCGGGTCGACGCCGGCTCCGCGCAAGAGGTCCCCGGGATCACCGGATTGGCCCACATGTTTGAGCACATGGCCTTCAAGGGCACGCATGAGATCGGCACTAAGAACTGGCCAGCAGAAAAAATCGCATTGGAAAAAGTGGAAGAAGCATACGCAGCTTTTTTGAAAGAAAATCTCAAGGAAGTTGGCCGCGATCTTAAGAAGGTTGCTGCACTGGAAAAAGCCTGGCAGGACGCAATGGCAAAAGCCGATGAGTATGTCATCCCCAACCAGTTCGGCGAGATCGTTGAGAGCCAGGGCGGCGTCGGACTGAACGCGTCTACTGATCGCGATGAGACTACCTACTTTTACTCGTTTCCGGAGAACCGTCTGGAACTGTGGGCCTACCTTGAATCTGAGCGCTTTCTGCAACCGGTGATGCGCCAGTTTTATAAAGAACGCGACGTGGTTTATGAAGAGCGCCGCATGAGCGTGGACAGTTCGCCGCAAGGCCGGCTGCTGGAGCAGTTCCTGGCTACCGCATTTATCGCGCATCCTTACCGGCGTCCCGTTGTCGGCTGGCCATCGGATCTGCATGCATTCTCCGCCACTGATGCAATGCAGTTCTATCGCAAGTATTACGTGCCCGCGGATATCGTGATTGCCGTAGTAGGAGATGTAAAGGCCGCAGAGACCATGCCCATCATCGAAAGATATTTTGGCCGGATTCCCGCCGGCACCGCGCCCGAGCCTCTCCGCGTCAAAGAGCCTCCGCAGGATGCGCTGCGTGCGGTTACGATCAATGACAAGAGCCAGCCGCTATACGTTGAGGGTTACCATCGCCCCGATTTCCGCGATCCAGACGACCCCGTGTATGACGTTCTCTCCGACCTGCTCTCCAAGGGCCGCACATCGCGGCTCTATCGTTCCCTGGTGCGCGATAAGCGCATCGCGCTCGCGGCGCAAGGTGGCAGCTTTCCTGGAGTGAAGTATCCCAACCTCTTTTTCTTCTTCGCTGCTCCAACCCAGGGTCATACCGCCGCGGAGATGGCTGGCCCGATCCATGAGGAAATCGAACGGCTCAAGACACAGGACGTCAGTGATGAAGAGTTGCTCTCGATCAAGACCCGCGCCAAGGCCGACTTGATTCGCGGCTTGGCCAATGATCAGGGACTTGCCTTCCAGTTGGCCGAATATCAGGCTCTCTATGGCGACTGGCGCGAACTCTTCCACCAGATCGACGAGATTGAAAAAGTAACCAAGGCTGACATCCGCCGCGTGGCCAATAAGACTTTCCGCGAGGATAACCGCACCGTTGCGACCATTGAAACGGCGGCGCCTAAACCCGCCACGCCCGCTGCGGTTAAAGGAGAGCAGAAATGAAAAGCTTGAAATTGCTCTTCGCGCTGTTTGCCGCTTTTCTCTTTCACCCAGTCGCGCAGGCGCAAACAGATAAAGCGCCCGCAGCGAAAGCACCCGCAACAAATAAAACCTCCAGGACGACGGCCCCTTCATGGAAGCAGGTTCCCATCCCTCCCCTGCGCCCATTCAAGCCGCAGGAGCCGCGCCGGGTGGAACTGCCGAACGGTATGGTGTTTTTTCTCCAGGAAGATCACGAACTGCCGGTAATCGACGGCACCCTTCGCATTCGTGGCGGCTCTCGCGATGAACCTGCCGAGAAAGCCGGAATGATCGATCTTTACGGCGATGTCTGGCGTACCGGCGGCACAACTACAAAGACCGGGGACCAGCTGGACGACTTCCTTGAGGCCCATGCCGCGCGCGTGGAGACTTCCCCGGGTCCCGACTCTACTTTTTTATCGTTCTCGTCGCTTAAAGAGAATTTCGATCAGGTCTTTCCGGTGGTGCTGGATTTGCTCGAACATCCGGAATTTCGCCAGGACAAAATCGATCTTGCCAAGAACCAGTTTGCCAGCCTGATCTCGCGCCGGAATGATGACCTGGATGAGATTGCCGGGCGTGAATCGACCAAGCTCGCGTATGGTCCCGATAATCCTTATGCCCGCACTCCTGAGTACTACACCATCGCCGCCATTACCCGCGATGACATGATGCAATGGCATCGGCGCACCGTCGCGCCAAACAACATGATCCTGGGCGTTGCCGGAGATTTTGACTCTGCTGCCATGGAACAGCGGCTGCGCCAGGCTTTTGCTGCTATGCCCCGCGGCGATTCAGTGCGGCCGCCGCAAGTCGCTTTCGCAGGCCCCAAGCCAGGAATCTATTTTGTCGAGAAAGAGGACGTCAACCAGAGCGAGATCAACATGGTTGACCTGGGCATCTTGCGCAACAACCCTGACTACCACGCCGTTGAAGTCATGAACCAGATCTTCGGGGGCGGATTTTCTTCCCGGCTGTTCGCCGATATACGCTCCAAGCTGGGCCTGGCCTACTCTGTCGGCGGCGGCGTGGGCGCGGGCTGGGACCATTCGGGCATCACTCGCATTGCCATGGGCACCAAGAGCGGAACCACAGCCGCGGCAATTGAAGCCCTGCGCAAAGAGATGGCTGACCTGATTAATGGCGGCGTGAAAGACGTGGAGCTCAAGAAGGCCAAAGACGCCATTCTCAACTCCTTCATCTTTGATTTCGACTCCCGGGAAAAAGTTCTGGCGGAGCGCATGCGCTATGAGTTCTACGGCTACCCGCCCGATTTCCTCGAGCGCTACCGCGCCGGTATTGAGAAGGTCACACCGGCGGATGTTGACCGCGTCGCTAAAAAGTATGTCCACCCGGAGCGGATGGCGGTGCTAATTGTGGGAAAAGCCGCGGACTTTGATCGCGAGCTCGCCACCTTCGGCAAAGTGACTACGATAGACATTAATATTCCTGAAAAGAAGCCGGAGAAATGAGAGAAGCAGCTAGTAGATGGCAACTGGCAAATGGGAGAATGCTAAAGCGATTTTTCATCATGCACGCTTCCATAGAAGCGTGTCCCTTTTTGTTTTATTCTAATTAGCTAGTCGCTGGCAGCTATCCCAACTGCTATTTGCTAGCTGCTTGCACCGCGCAATGCTTCTCAAACGCCTGCTTCAGCCGGGTGGCGATGGTCATTGGGTCGCTGACCTCGATATCGCTGCGCTGCATCATGTAGACCAGTTGGCCATCGCGCAGCAGAGCAATCGAGGGCGAGGACGGCGGAAAGCCCGTGAAATGGCGCCGCGCTGCGTCGGTGGCTTCACGGTCCTGGCCAGCAAACACGGTGATCATCCGCTCCGGCCGCACGCCGCTCTGGATGGCCGAGCGCACGCCCGGACGCATCCGGCCTGCCGCGCATCCGCAGATGGAGTTCACCACCACCATTACGGTGCCTTTTTGATTGATTGCGTTTTCCACGTCGGCTGCCGTGCGGGCTTCCTGAATACCGCCTGCCGTCAGCTCCTGGCGCATGGGCGCCACCATTCCTTCTGGATACATCTCTTTTTCCTCCCAAGGGTCTAAACTTGATTCTACCAAGTAAAAAGACATTTCCCTAACGCCATCCTGTCCTGTAATCTGTTGGACAATCTTTGAGACTCCAGGTAAACATCCCCTTGGCTCCGCTGACCACCTTGCGTGTGGGTGGCCCTGCGCGCTATTTCATTGAGGCCCATACCGAGCACGAGGTCATGGAGGCTCTGGCGCATGCCGTTGCGCAACACCTGCCCCTGTTTGTGTTAGGTGGCGGCAGCAACGTGGTAGTGCCTGATGAAGGCTGGCCCGGCCTGGTGCTGAAAGTGTCAATTGGCGGCGTTGAATACGAGGGCGATCACGATAAGATGGCCTTCCACGCCGGCGCCGGAGAAGACTGGGACGGCCTGGTCGCGCTTGCCGTGGGTAAAGGCTGCGCCGGTATTGAGTGTCTCAGCGGCATTCCCGGGACCGTGGGCGGAACGCCTGTACAAAACGTGGGTGCTTACGGCCAGGAGGTTTCAGAAACCATCGCACGAGTGCGCGCACTGGAAATCGCCACCGGCGAAATCGTGGAAATGAACAACGCCCAATGTGGCTTTGCTTATCGCACCAGCAGGTTCAATACTGATCTTCGCGATCGCTACATCGTGCTTGAGGTTTCTTACCTTCTCCTCCGCAATGGCGTGCCCAGAGTTGAATATGCCGATCTGAAGAAATTTTTTGCCGAGCGTGTATGTCCCGAACAGCCCACGCTACTGGAGGTTCGTGACGCTGTCCGCTCCATCCGGCAAAGCAAAACCATGCTGATTGTGCCGGGCGATGAAGACTGCCGCAGCGCCGGATCTTTCTTCAAGAACCCGCTGGTCAGCGAAGCGGAAGCCTCGCGCATAGAAACTCTGGCCCGGAAACACGCTCCCGATAATGAATTCCCGCAATATCCCGGAGGAAACGGCAAAGTGAAGCTCTCCGCAGCGTGGCTGGTGGAGCAGTCGGGATTTCATAAAGGCTACTCGCGCGGGCCAGTGGGAATCTCGCATAAACATTCGCTGGCCATCGTCAATCGCGGCGGCGCGACCGCCAAAGATATTTTTGCCCTGAGCGAAGAAATTCAACACAAAGTGTTCGACTTATGGGGTGTGAGCCTGCATACAGAACCTGTGTTTGTGGGAATTGACTCGACAAGGTAGAAGAAAAGAGTTTGCGAGGATCATTCTTCGCTTTGAGAAAATCAAGTGGCAACGCGCCCCCGCTGGTGGCGGCCTACTTACGTTCAGTCACGATCTCAGAAAAGTCTGCAATGCTGGAAAACTCGTTGACTAGTGTTTGCAGCAGTCCCAGCCTGTGCGCGCGGACCTTTTCATCTTCTACCATGACCATGACCTTATCGAAAAATGCGTCAACTGCGGGACGCAACCGCGAAATTTCGTGCAACGCGGGTTCGTATTGCCTTGCTGCGCTTAGGTCTTTAACTTTTCTCGCTACCTGCGGAAGGTCGGAAGCCAACTTCTTCTCTTCCACCTCCGTCAATGCTGACGGGTCAAATGGCTGAGCAATGTTCTTCTTCGTCTCCTGCGCCTGCCGCAAGATGTTCTTCATGCGCTTGAAC
>JBARMK010000134.1:0-1620 GCA_049802395.1 Candidatus Angelobacter sp. | reverse complement strand
TTTGCGCGGAGTCGGTCCACCAGGCACGCTCTTCTTTGACGCGTTGATAGGCTTCCGAGTTGCGGATGTAGCCTGAAGTGGTGCCGTCTAACTCAATGACGGGAACGTTTCGTCTGGGGATGGCTCTAGTGTCCGGGGAGCGCCTAATCGCCTAGGCGTCAGGCATTAGCTTCTAGGGATAGATACAGGAATATCTGGAGGGTTGCAATCGCTACAAATGGCTAGTTGCCACATCATTTGGTCAGTCGTTCTATAACCGAACTTCACGCGCATCTCTCGAACCTGAATGATGATCCACCGATGACCGACATGCAGATCCCAGGCTATCTCTTTCAGTGTCTTGCCTGCTGCTAGGGATTGAATGATGGCCCGCTCTCGCTCGGTTAACGACACTTTTTGACTTTCTTTGCGCACTTCTTTGCCGGTGAGCGAGTCATGGCTACCGCCCCGTTAATTCTCAGCGTGGCAAACGCCGAATCCACCTTCAGGCTGACGTGACGCGCGATGTCCATTTCCATGTTGGAGACATGCTGATTTGTCCCGGCAATCATGCGCTTAATTTTCTCGTGCCCCTCCGCCAGCAGTCTCTCGGCATTCAGTGTAGCCTGGTTGGTCAGCTTTAACTGGGTGTCCAACAGACTGAAGTGCTGGGCCATGTTTTCGCGCAATATTTGAAACTCTTGCTCACGTCTTGCATTATCGCCTCGTATCTGGTCCGCCAGCGCGTTGAATCTTCCGATGCTGGTCTCTTCGGCTGTGGGCGGTAGCGGAACGGTGCTGAATATTTTCCAATGAGGGCAGGCTCTCAACGATGCGTGGTACTCGCCACACTGGCCGCAATATACGCTTGCAGATGTACTCACACTGCCTCCAACTCTATGACCGTTCGTGCTTCCTTGCGACTGCTCTTGGCCTGCTCCACCGTCAAATCCAAATATTCTGGCGTGTCATCCCAAATCAACCTGTAACTCTTCAGCGCGTCCACCACAACCTTGCAGGCACCATACGCATTGTCTTTATCAAACAGCCGACTGTGGTACAGCGTGATCTTGCAACGCATCTTGACTATCGGTTTGAGATGTCCGTTCAATCCCAGAGCGCACAAAATATGAAGCTGCCAGCAATCCTTGAGCTTGGATTTCTGAGTCCAGTGGTAGCGCAAAACCTCGTTCAACGACGGTGGACAGTACGGTATCTCCAGCTTCACGCCGCCCCCAGTTCTTGGATTCGCGCCCGTTTTATAGCCCTTTTGGCCTCACGCTGCTGTGTATCAAGTTTTCGGTGACATTGCCTGCACACCGCCAAAAGATTGCTCAGCCGATCGTCGCGCCTCACGCTGCGCAGTTCCATGTGGTGCGGGTCTTCGCAATCGTGCCGGCAGCGCACCCCGTTGATTACGTTCTCGCACGTCCCTCGAGAGCGTTGCAGCAACTCAAACCGCCGTTCGTCCCAGTCGCGACCGTACAGGACTTCTGCTCCGTCCGCCTTGGTATAGCTGCGCTTGTCCTGGAATCCGTAGCCGTCGCGCTGCTTCATGGCTTTTTACCTCTCACGAACATGTGCGTGATCGCCTGCTTCGCCCCGGTCGGCAGATAGTGTCTCCATCGGGGATGCCCGCAT
>JBARMK010000133.1:0-4485 GCA_049802395.1 Candidatus Angelobacter sp. | reverse complement strand
TTGATCAGATCAAACCCGATCAGCAGAGCATCGCCTGGGTCGAGCGAACCATGCACGTTGATCAGGAACTCTTCAGCCTCTTCCGGCTCAAAGTTCCCGATGGTCGAGCCGATAAAGAGCACAAGCTTGCGTCCGGGAAGCGACTTGAGATCGGGCAGCCGATTCGTGTAATCGGCCACAATGGGACTAACACGCAAGCGGGGAAAATGTCCGTTCAAAGTAGCCAGGGCGTCTTGCAGGGCCGATGAAGAAACGTCTACGGGATAAAAATCCGCGCGCAGTTGCCGCCCCAACAGGGCCTGAATCAGCACCTGAGTTTTACTGGCGCTGCCCGCGCCCAACTCAACCAGCGTTAGGTTTGTGCCTGCCTGGCGAACTATCTCGCCGGCAAATTCTTTAAGGATTGCCCGCTCGGTGCGTGTGGGGTAGTATTCAGGCGTTTCCGTGATTTGATCAAACAGGTGTGAGCCTTCTGCATCATAAAAAAGCTTGGGCGGAAGTTGCCGGGGGCGTGCGCTCAGACCGCGCAACACTTCTTCAGCGTTTGGACTGATGAGAACTGCCGGATTCTTAAATGCCGTCATCAGCCAGCCTTATACCGGAGAATTGCCAGCGCGTCTCCGGCGGAAAGAAGTTGCGATAGGTAGCGCGGATGTGTGAGCGCGGCGTGGCGCACGATCCGCCGCGAAGCACCATCTGCCCACTCATGAATTTACCGTTATACTCACCCAGCGCGCCTGGAGCGGGTTTGTATCCCGGATAGGCCAGGTAGGCGCTGGCGGTCCATTCCCAGCCATCGCCAAACATCTGCACCGGTTGGCCCTCTTCCAGCGCTGGCGGAGCGACCTCCGGGTGAAAATTCCCGTTCTCTAGCAAATTGCCTTGCACGGGCAGCCGTGACGCTGCGACCTCCCACTCAAATTCGGTAGGCAGTCGTGCGCCGGCCCAGCGCGCGAAAGCGTCGGCCTCGTAATAACTCACGTGGCAGACCGGCTCAGCCTCTTCTACTTTGCGCCTGCCTGAACAGGTGAACTGGAACCACTGGCCGTCCGCCTTTTCCCAATACAGCGGCGCGTCCCAGCGATGCGTCCGAACTGCGGTCCAGCCATCGGAGAGCCACAGCTCAGGGCGCGAATAACCCCGGTCTTCCATAAACGAAAGATATTCACCGCACGTGGCCAGGCGCATGGCAAAACGGAAGGGATGAAGAAAAACTTTGTGCCGCGAAGCTTCGTTATCGAAATAAAACCCTTCGCCTTCAGCGCCGACCTCATAGAGGCCTTCGGGATAAAGCTGGGGTTTCTGCGCCGGCGCTGCCGATGAAATTGCACCGGCCGCTTTTGGCGCCTGATAGGCGGGCCGTAAAGGATTGCTCCAGAAAGCATGCTTAATATCGGTAACAAGCAATTCCTGGTGCTGCTGCTCATGATTCAAGCCCAGTACAACCAGTTTTCGTAGCGCTTCGGGAATTCCAGGCTGCAGCAGTTTGAGCATATGCTCGTCAACGTGGGCCCGGTATTTGCGTACCTCATCCAGCCCGGGACGCGAAAACGTATTGCGCAGCGCTTTGTCCGGCTGCTGTCCGATTGCGTTGTAATAGGAGTTGAAAAGGTCGCGGAAATTCGAATGAAACTCGTGGTATCCGCGCAAATGTGAAGAAAGGATGAAAGTTTCAAAAAACCACGTAGTATGCGCCTGGTGCCACTTGGCGGGGCTGGCTTCCGCACAGGATTGCACCATCTGGTCTTCAGCGCTCAGCGGCGCGGTCAGCGCTTCAGTCTGCTGCCGCACGGCCGTGTAGTGGCTCGCCAGGGTGGCCGCGATCCGCTCCTCTGCCGATGCGGGAGGAAATGTCAAAACAGACTTTAAATGCGCCATGTAGGCTTCCTGAACCCGAATTCCTGAACCCGAATCAACGCCGGGGCAAACATACTAACCGGTCAACAGGAAAATTGCACCCAGGCCGCTACAAAAACAGCGTCCTGATATGATGCCGAAACCGGGCTAAAGTTTCACCCAAAGCAAGGCCAATCTGGGTGTATCTTCAAAAGTATGTCTGGCCCACGCACCATTTTTCATGTAGATATGGACGCCTTCTTTGTTTCTGTAGAAGAGCTGTTCAACCCTGCATTAAAGGGCAAAGCGGTAGTGGTAGGTGGGCAAAGAGACGAACGCGGAGTAGTCTCTGCCGCATCGTATGAGGCCCGAAAATTTGGCGTGCACTCTGCCATGCCGTTGCGGACCGCCGCTAAACTTTGTCCGCACGCCATCTTCGTTGACGGCCATCTTGACCTCTATCAGGAATATTCAAAGAAGGCGCGTGAGGTCTTGCACGACTTCTCTCCCGCGGTCGAGATGGCTTCCATTGACGAGGCCTATCTCGACATGACGGGAACGGAGCGGCTCCACGGCCCTCCGCTGTTGTCTGCCCACAAACTTCACCAGCAAATGAAGCAGCGCACGGGGCTGAACTGCTCCATCGGGATTGGCAGCACCCGATTGATGGCGAAAATAAGCTCCGACAAGGCCAAGCCAAACGGCGTGCTCTATGTTCTGGCGGGTCAGGAGCAAAGCTTTCTGGCGCCGCTCGATGTGGGCAAGATTCCCGGCGTCGGCAAAGTCACCAAAGCCAGGCTAAACCAGATCGGCATTACGCTGATCGGCGATCTGCTGAAAGTGGACGAGAGCGTTCTGGAAGACAATTTTGGGAAATGGGGTTCTGCGCTGGCCGGCAAGGCCCGTGGAGAAGATGCCGGCGCATGGTTTGAAGGCGAAGTCGGCGAGGAGTGGCAGGCCAAATCCATCAGCCATGAACACACCTTTGACCATGACACCCCTGATCGCGAGAAACTAGAATCCACTCTGGCCCATCTTTCTGAGAAAGTCGGGAGGCGCTTGCGGGAGCAGACCTTCTCCGCGCGCACCATCCAACTTAAACTTCGTTATTCGGATTTCACCACTATTACGCGAGCTCATTCGCTATCCAGGCCAACGCAAATGGATACAGAGATCTTTGCCACAGTCTTGAAGCTCCTGCATGAAAATTGGGAAAAGGGGCGGGCGGTTCGTCTGCTGGGGGTACAGGCCTCGAATTTCGAGGACAGGCCGGAGCAGATGGACCTGCTGGAAGGCGATCGACGGCAAAAATGGGCGCGTGCGCTATCCGCTTCTGACCGTCTGCGCGACAAATACGGTGATTCCACCGTCTTTCTTGCCAAGACCATGGGCGGCAGTTTCCGCGAGCGGGTGCATGAAAACCCGGCGGAGAAACCTGAAAAACCCAAGCCCAACGAACCCAAGCGCTAAGCGTTTCCTCAATTGGATTTCTTCGTAATTTCGTATGAATGAGAAATTGATGTTGACTCTAGGGTAAACAGTGGTATTTTATTCCCCACTTAAAATGCTCTTAGTTATATCTATACCCTCTGTATCATCTGTTTAAGTCATTAATTTAAGACTCAGGGGCCACCGATATTGCTTCCTGAAGGTTCTATATAGGTTCGTTATGTCGCCTCGTTTCGAAGAATTGGTTGTGTTTGGGGTAATAAGCATTCTGGTTGCGCTCTTTGCCTGGATTTATTCGCGCGACCGCCAGAAATCTCTGGCTTTGTGGATGCTCGGCTGGGTCGCAATTCTAGTTCACTTTACTGCTCCCGCCGTCGACGACTTCTTCCCCAGGCTGATGCCCTACACGGATCGAATCAAGGTCCTTACGTTGATCGTCGCTGGAACGTGTTTCCTTCTTTCCGTCTCCGAAGTTTTTACCAGAGGGAAAGCCCGTGTAGCTTTTATCATGCTCATCGGCGTGGCATCTGCTCTGTACGCGGCCTGCCTGTTGTCGAACTTCCATTCCACTGTTTTATATCCAGCCTTGCTGCTTCTCAGCTGCGCCTATGGGGCCACTCAAGCTATCCGCTTCTATAGCTGGAAGACTGCGCATCTTTATCTGCTATGCGGGTTATTGCCCTATGGACTGTGGGCGGCGTGGCAGGCCTTCCATGGCTCTCCTGCTCACGGACTGGTTTTTTACCTGTTCGGCCTGTTCTATGTGACGGGGTTGGTTTATCTCCGTCATTTCCACAGGTCGAGTCCCGGCGTGATCTTCACTTCCGCATCATTTATTAGCTGGGGCTGCGTTTTCCCCCTTGCCACCTTTCTTTCCTTCCATGGCGTAGGGCCCAGCCCGGGAAGCTTCTTCTGGGATGTGCCAAAGTTTTTCGTCGCTTTTGGGATGATCCTCACTCTGTTTGAAAACCAGGCTGACGTGGCAGCCAGCAAGGCGCGGCAGTATGAGATGCTGTTTGAAAATAACCTGGCGGCTGTCTATGTCTCCACCCCTGAAGGCAAGCTGCTGAATTGCAACAGCGCCTTTCTCAAGATGTACGGGTTTGGCTCCCGGGAGGAGGCGTTGGCACAGCCTGCCATTTTTCTTTACTCGCACCCGTCGGAAAGGAAACAATTTCTGGATGACCTGGGACAGCAAGG
>JBARMK010000132.1:0-5383 GCA_049802395.1 Candidatus Angelobacter sp. | reverse complement strand
TCTTTGGAGAGATTCAGAAAAAACTTACGAATCACGACCCCATTTCGCATGAGGTATTTTTCGAAATTGCAAATGTCTTCAAAGCGGTGCTTCCAGATTTTTTTGGTCACGAGCTTGAGCGGGAGATGCTCGCTGGCGAGTAAGTTTTGATGGACACGTACCACCAGAACTTCCTCATAGTACGAACGGTTGAAAATGCCGATTTGTCCGCGTGCCGGCAGGCGGCGGGCGGCCCGCCACATGTAATCGTGGTCCAACTCCTCCGTGGAAGGCTGCTTGAAGCTGGTGACTTCGCACCCCTGCGGGTTCACCCCCGACATAACGTGCTTGATCAGGCTGTCTTTGCCTGCGGCATCCATGGCCTGGATTATCAACAACACCGCCCACTGGTCCTGGGCATAGAGTTTTTCCTGTAGGTCCTGCAGCACGAGTATGCTTTGCTGAAGCAACTCGCCGGCCTTTTCTTTGGAGGTGCCACGCCGATCGCCGGGATCGTGGTCTTTCAGACGGAACGAATCTCCATGTTTGACCTCGAACTGGTCGAATAGCTTGAGCGCCTTCTTTGCGATCTTCATCGCATCTGTTGTACCGCAAAGCAGACGCGGACCGCAAAGCTGGCTCGGTTTTACGCCTCCATGGACAGGAATGGATCCTCAGTACGGGGCCGTGTAGGCTCCGGCATTTTCCGCCCTGTGACGTAATCTTCATATTCGCGCAAAGAAGGGAAGAGTCCTTCACGCGCTTCCAGCGGCAGGGTCGATCCCGGAGGAGCGGTCACGAAGGCGCAGAATTTTTCCAATAGTCTGGCCTTGGGGAAGAACTGATCCAGCCAGAGAAATTGCCCTTCTTCGTTGATTTCCAGGAACCACCAGTCTCCATGGGCGTCAACGCCGAAATCGAGCGAACCAAAGCATAGGCCGGACTGCCGGGCAAATTCAAAGACACCCCTCTCAACTTCGGCCGGCGTCACGATCGGTTCCGCTACAACGTGACCCAATCCGGCGTCCTGCCGCCAATCCAAGGCCTGCTTCTTGTTGGTGAGAGCATAGGAATAAATCTGGCTCCCTATCAGCACCATACGTACGTCAAATTCTTTGGGCACGCGTTCCTGATAAATTGCGGGCGCATAGGTGAGGACTTCATCGCTGGGCAACTGGGTGCGAGTGAGCTCAAAAGTCTCCGTGATGGCCACGGTCATTTTTCCTTCCTTCTGCCAGACATGCGGAGTGAATCCCTTGCAGATGGTCCTGCCGTTCTCCCGCTCAAAAAATTCTTTGACGGTTGCGGGAGTGTTGGACATCAGGGTAGCGGGTATCTTTAGACCACACCCGCGGGCGAGGCGTATCTGCACGGCCTTCTGTACCATGACGCGAGCAGCCGAATATTTGTTGATGCATCGCACGGGCAGGGTTTCAAGAAGATAGGCGATGGAATGATAAAAAGAACGGTATTCGAGAGCGGCGAATTTTTTGTCGGGCTCAGATGTGTTGGGGTTGGGAAGAGGCGGTTCTGGACGGCGAACCCAAATCACGTCACCAGGGTCAACAGAATGGCCACCAAGGATAAGCGTGTCATTGTCATTGATCAACAGCGAGGCCTGTCCTTCTTCCGTCCAGGTCAAGCCGGCCCAGCAAACTACACGGTGGCCCGCTTTCTCCAACGCCCATTTGACAGGAGCTGTGTGATTGTCATCTTCCGGCGCTAAAACTATAAGCTTCATGGCATGATCTCCGACATAAAATTTAGGGTTACATTGGCGGACAACTTTGGCAAACGGTGGCGCCGGCAAGGCGCCACCACTTAAATCAGCATTCACCAAGGAACGTGTCACCATCCTTGCCTTTGGGACCAAAGGTGCAGACGGTAGTTGTGCGTATGCCTCCGCTAACGCGCTCGATCTCCTCCGCATTCAATTCACGCGCACCCTTGCGAATCAACACTCTGTTCTGGTCGTTCATGCTTTTCTCCTTTCGTCATTTTGGGTCCGTTGAGCGGCCCAAGCTCTTCAAAAGATTTCGGAAAACCCAAACGTGGGATTCCCGTTTAACAGCCGACTTCTCCAATGTGTTGATCCCCATCCGGACTAGGAGAGGAGGTGCAAAGCGAAAGAGTACGAAAGCCTCCATTCACTAGGTCGGTTTCTGTCGGTGTCAGCTCACGAGCACCCTGACGAATCAATACCCTGTTCTGTTCATTCATACGTTTTCTCCTTTTCATTACTTGCACCGCTTGCGCGTTACCAAACTCCGCTATGGGTTTTCGAAAGAGGCCACCGAGTTCTGCAGCAGCAAGGCGGCCTACTCCATTTAAATGAAGCTTGCATCGCTGTCGGTGTCACTGCATCCGTCACCATCGCCGCGTCCGGTATGGGTGGCAGTGGCCATGATGGCTGTGCACACATTGGTGTGGGCTTGCAGGGCGGCGCTAACCTGATCGACTTCGTCAATCGTCAGTTCGCGAGCGCCTGTACGCGCGAGCACTCTGTCGTCATTTTGTATTGCCATTATTTTTCTCCTATTTTGTATTGGTGTTACATCCGTTTGCGGGCGCCCATGCGGAGGAGCGCCGCGCCGAATTCATTTTGGATGGGCATATGTGTCCTCCAGGTAAACCTTTGTGTCTGTCGCTGCGGCGGCGTGCAAAGAAGACGGCCCCGCCGAAATCTTTCCTGAGCGTGACAGCGAAATAACGCGGTCTGCAATACGGATGGTGTCCGGTCGATGGGCGGCAAAGATGCGCGTCATCCGCAGTTCGGCGAGCATCGCTGCTATACGTTGTTCGGTAGGAACATCGAGGTGGCTGGTGGCCTCATCCAGTACCAGAATGGCGGGCCGCGAATAAAGCGCGCGTGCCAATAAGAGGCGCTGCTGCTGTCCGCCGGAAAGCGCGGAACCCATGTCCCCGATCAGGGTGTTGTATCCCATGTGCATGGCGTTGATCTCTTCGTCCAGACAAGCCAGGCGAGCGCATTCTTCCACACGCGACATATCCGCAACATCAGAGGCGAAAGCGATGTTGTCAGCAATGGTCCCGGCAAACAGAGAATCATCCTGTAAGACGAAGCCCACGTTTCCCAGAACAGCGGCGCGGCTGACGCATACCGAGTGACCGTTCACGATCACGTCCCCCGCTTGCGGGTGAAGCAGCCCTGCTATCAGCTTGAGCAGCGTGGATTTTCCCGCGCCTGAGGGACCCACAACGGCAACGCACTCTCCCGGCGCGACGCGGAAAGAAACGTCTTCAAGCAGCCATGGCTCCGTATCGGAGTAACGGAAGTAGAGGTTGCTCACCTCGATGGAAGCGTCTTCCCATCCGGTTGGGGAAGAATCGACCAGACTCGATTCGGATTTCTCAAGCACTACGTCGGCCAGTCGCTGTACTTGCAGAGAAAGCATGCGGAATTCATAAAATCGGTCAACCAGGTTGGTAATGCGAGCCTTGAATTGTTCCTGGTAAGCAACAAAGGCAAATAACATGCCTATGCTGAAGTTCCCGGCCAGGACCAGCGTGGCGCCAACCCACACTACAGCCACGGACTGCAGGCCAAAGATCAGTGCATTGGTGGACTTGAAGAGCAACGTGAGCTTTTCTGTGGTGACCTGGGCGTTGGTGGTGTCCGTCAGCAGGTTCATCCAGCGCGACTTGCGGCTGTCTTCGCGTCCCAGGACCTTGATGGTGCGAATACCGCGGAGGGTTTCAATCAAGAAGGTCTGTTGTCTGCTGAGACGCATGATCTGTTCTTCCATCGATTTCCGCAACGGAAGATAGGCCAGGTTGCGCAAAGCGACATACAGCACAACGCTTACAATGACAATCAGGGCCAGTTTGCGGCTGTAAATGAACATTACGGCGAGGACGAAGACGGAAATCAAGCCGTCGAGTACCGCTTCAATAAAGTTATTGGTCAGGGTACGCTGGATGGCTTCAGCGCCCTCAAAGCGCGACATGATGTCGCCAAAATAGCGCTTCTCAAAAAACGACACCGGCAAACGCACCAGATGAGAAAACAGGTTGGCGTACCACTGGAGCTTGAGCGACGTGCCGAAATAAAGCGTCGTCCAACTGCGAAGAGCGCCCAAGCACGCCTGCAAGGCAATCAACAGCATGAATCCTATGCCCAGGGTCAACAGCAGATCGCGGTCGAACGCACCCACCACTTTGTCCACGGTCAACTGCAGGAACAATGGACTGACAATGGAGAGCAACTCCAGCGCCACGGCAAGCACGAAGATCTGACCCACGGCGCGCTTCAAGCCCATCACGCGTCCCATGAGGTCTCTGAGGCGCAGAGGACGGCGTTCGTCGCGGGGAACGAAGCTGGGAGTGGGCGTTAGTTCCAGCGCAACACCTGTGAAGTAGCGGCTGGCTTCAGCATGGCTGACACGGCGCGGGCCCATAGAAGGGTCGTGCAGGAAAATGTATTTCCGGGTGACCTTCTTCAGGACAACGAAATGGTCCATCTTCCAGTGCAGGATGCACGGCGCTTTCAGACAGGCCAGTTCTTCGAGTTCCACGCGCAAGGGACGTCCGGTGAGATCAAGGGCAGAGGCGAATCTGATGATGTGGGCCAGGGTAGCGCCGCGCAGCGAAAGAGAAAAGCGCCGCCGCAGCGCAGGCAGGTCAATCTGCGCGTTGTGGTAGCCGGCGATCATCGCCAGGCAGGCCAGCCCACACTCCGCCGCCTCGGTCTGAAAAACCATTGGCAGTTTTTGTGCCCAGGAAAATTTCATTTTTCGCAAGTTGCGTCGCCTGCAGGTCCGTCAACTACCGGACCGTTCGAAGAACCATTTGATTAAAGGTTTGCGCCCAAGCGGGAGTTCCCCTTCCACTCTCATTCCCGGTTGCGGTGGAGACTCAAGATCTGAGGTTTGTGCCGCTTGTGGCGGGAGCGACACCGCAATTTTGTATGCCGGCTCAACCGGCACGGCGTTGGAGGAGATCGGCGGGGAATTCAAGGGCGCATCCGAAATTCCCAGGACCGTACCTATCTGTTTCGTAAACGGAGACGAACAACTCCGGCAATGCAATACCAACTGCGTGCCAGGCTGAACCAGCGACCGCCAGCGGCTGGGAAGATAAAGCTCAGCCCGAAGATCCGTGCCTGTGGATGTTGTGCGGCCGTTTGCCGTCAGCACCGTCCCGGGTAAACGCACCTTTTCCGTGTAGTGGCCAAGAACCAGGAAGCCGGCAGCAATAATGACGATTGAAATCGCCAGCCAGGTCAGAAGCATGAGTGACAGCGGCCGGATGAGAATGATCTGTCCGTAGGATTTTTGTTGCTGGTGCTCGAGCGCTTCCGCCCGGAACAGGGGCAGAGGCTTTACAACCTGCTCAGCGCTGGAATCGAAGATTGGATCGGGCCTTTGCATGTTCGCTTTTGATC
>JBARMK010000131.1:0-4330 GCA_049802395.1 Candidatus Angelobacter sp. | reverse complement strand
CATTCACGTTCTCATTAGCGGGAATACCGTTGACGATCTCTGTCCAGTTCTTGCCGGAATCGCGGGTGCGCAGGATGTGCGGGCGCAGGTCGTCAAGGCGAAGCGTGTTGATGGCGGCGTAGGCCGTCTGCGCGTCAAAGTGGCTGGCATCAATGATCGAGACTTTCTGGAATGGCATCATGCTGGGAGGTGTGATCTCTGTCCAGTGCGCGCCTCCGTCAGTAGTGAGGTGAATGCGGCCATCATCCGTGCCCGCCCATATGCGGTTGACGTCGAGCGGCGAAGGAGCAACGGCATAAATCACGCCGCGCGGCGTTGCCTTGGCACTTTCTTCATCGCGATATTTGCCGACGCTCGCAGGCACTGCAAACGTCGAGCGCGTGAGGTCAGGCGAAATTTTCTGCCAGCTCTGGCCGGCATTGGTGGTCTTCCACAGCGTGTTGGCGGCGAAATACAGAATGTGAGGATTCACCGGCGAGAAAACGATGGGCTCAGTGCGCAGCATGCGGAAGTCCGGAGCGCGGAACGCTTTGGGCGTAACGTTCTGCGCCTGGTTGGTGCGGCGATCATAGCGCGTGAGCTTGCCGCCATAGACGATGTCAGGATCGAGCGGGTCAGGCACCACGTAACCGTATTCCTCAGCCATCACGGGATGCCATTCGCGGATGGTGATCTCACCATCATTCCCGCGGCTGGAGATACAAGCCGATCCGCTTTCCTGCTGCCCGCTGCACACACGATACGGAAAAGCGTTGTCAGCGTTTACGTGGTACATCTGTGCCGTGGGCTGGTTGTACCAGCTGCTCCAGGTTTCGCCGCCATTCACGGTGATGATGGCGCCCTGGTCGCTGACGATGGCAATGATCTGAGGATTGTTGGGATTGATCCAGAGATTCTGGTAGTCGTCGCCGCCGGGAGCGCCGCGGAAACCGCTCCATGTTTTGCCGCCATCAATCGACTTCCACGTGACCGTGCTGGTCACAATGACCATGTCAGGATCCTTGGGATTGAAACGCGGCACCGAAAGATCGCCGCCGCCAATTCTTCCCGCGGGACGCGGGTCGGTGGTGATCTGCGCCCAGGTGGCGCCGGCATCATCTGAGCGATACAGCGCCACGGTATTCGGCCTGGAATTCTCTGAGCCGTGCGGGTTCGATGCCACCGACGCCATTAGCCGCTTGGGATTGCTATCCGCAATGGCGATGTGCGCCTGAATAATTTCCTGCGGCAGGCCGCCGGTGAGCTGCTGAAACGTCTTGCCGCCGTCAGTTGATTTGAAGATGCCGCCGCCAGAGCCGTTCCATGCGCCATTTTCCCACGGGCCCTCACGCGCTTCCCACAGCGTGGCGTAAACAATTTCAGGGTTGCTGGGATCGATCAGGACATCGGAGGCGCCAATGTTTTCGTCGTCGTTGGTGGCGGCTGCAGCGCTTCCAGTTGCGGAATTGCCGGAAGTTTCATTCGTGCTTTTCGGCAGGACTTTGGTGAAGTTCTGGCCGCCATCAGTCGAGCGATAAACGCCGCGCTCCTTGTTCGGCCCATACGGATGCCCCGCCACCGCGGCAAAGACCTTGTTGGGATCGCGCGGATCGACGGCGAGCTGCGGAATCTGCTGGCCGTCACGCAGGCCAAGATGTGTCCAGGTCTTGCCCGCGTCGGTCGATTTGTAAATGCCGTCGCCGACCGACAAGTCCGGCCGATGCAGCCCCTCACCGCTGCCAACATAAACGATATTTGGGTCCGACGCCGCTACCGCAATCGCGCCAATGGAGCCGGTGGGCTGATCGTCAAAGATCGGCTGCCAGGTGCGACCGTAATCATTGGTCTTCCACACTCCGCCATTGCATACGCCGATGTAAAACACATTCGGCTGGCTGGGCACGCCAGCGACCGCGCGGGTGCGTCCGCCACGATACGGGCCGATGGAGCGCCAGTGGAGGGAGGAGAGGAAGGAGGGGGAGACGGATGGCAGTTGCGGCTGCTGGGCGGGCTTTTGGGCAACAAGCTCGACGGAAATTGCTGCAATCAAACTCAGTAACGGCCAGCGCAAAGATAAGAGCACGGGTATCCTCCAGAATGACACAAGAGAATACCCGAGCGAGCCGCCGGTCCGCAAAGGGTTGTTATGGGATGGTGCTGTTTACGTTGAGTTGTGCACCACGGCAATCTCCTGCGCCGGGGGTCATCGAAATCGCATATAACGTAGTTTGAGTGAACTCTGCGTCATGGGCATTTTTGGGGCTTACACCTCCTGCCAAAGGAGGAAAGAGCTTTCCCGCTTTTTCCAGTTCATCAACCACATTTTTCGGTTGTTTTCCCGGTTCTTTCGGAAACAACGCCCGAACGAGTCCATTTAGCTCCGTGAATGCCGCGTTAGCTCTGGCACGACTGCGACTGGGATCCCTCTGGAACGATTCGACTATATTTATGTCGTGAAGTACCTTCTTAAGCTGACCTTCTGTCAAAGATGCGAAACTATCGATGCAATCCTGCTTGTAATCGTGGCTTTGTTCGCCGTACTTCAGCAACCGAGGGAATTGATAGTGTAGTTTGGCGCCAAACAATGCACCCTCAAGCTGCACCGACTGTCCGGAAAGGGAGTCGCATCTCGAATTGGTTTCATTCGGACTATCGGAGCCCATGACGATGCTGATGGCAGGAGGATCTGATGGCGGATCAATGCTTAGAAACGTAGCTTGGCTATTGGCGATTTCCTGGACAGAGGCTGTTGGTATAACGCCAGCTTTTGCTTTGTAGTGCAGGACCATCCACGTTGTATATGCTGGGTCCTCCTGCTTTATGGAGTTTGGATCGACGGCGAGCCTGGAACGGCTCTCCACAAAACTGGTGTAATAGCAGGGCTTTGGCATTAGGATGGAAAAGCCGTTGCTTGGCCCCCGAAGCACACTATCTACGTTGACACCATTCAGCGGATACGCCAGAGGAGCCGGTGTTGGCGCCGGATTTGGGACAGGATCGCATTTGTCCAGTCCGCTGATGACAAGAGTGTATTTACCCGGTTGGTTATGAGCAATTGTGATGATGTCCCTGGTTGGAGGAAGGGAATCAAAGTCGTCGGCATCTTCCCCGGAAAAGACTTGTACGTCACCGTGATGGGGAATTTGTGCGGTAGCAATTACAATCGCTGGCGTGGGACTGGGGTTTGGTGCGGTTACATAAGCCCATGGTCCACTTACCATGATTTGGACCTCCTGCGCGGTCGACGGTTTCAGGAGAACCGCAACCGCAATCAGCAAGGATAGTGCGTGGTTGACGGAGTAGCGCGCTAAGGTCATTTTCAACTCTCCTTGATCTTCAATTCACCCCAAATTCCGTGAATGCGGCCCAGTAATACGGATGTTGTGTGTCTACCTTGGCCCTTAATCCCGCTTCTGCATTCCTTAACGCATCAGCGGTGGTTTTTCCTTCCAGCAAGTTTTGGTAGAACAAATCCACGAACTGGCTTGTGGCTGCGGAATCGACGTTCCAGCGGCTCACCACCACGCGAGGGACTCCGGCAAACGCAAAAGGAAAGACCAGGCTATCCGGATTGAATTCTGCGCCTTCGATTTCTCCAGCGGTATCGCATGCGGAGAGCACCGCCAATTGCAGATGTTTGAGATCAACGCCTTTTAGTTCCTCGGGGCCAAACAGAGCGTCCGATAGTAAGAGGCCGGTCTTTCCCGGGAGAGCTAGCGCATGTCCTGCAAAATGAAATATTTCCACCCGGGCGAGTTCCGGCTCTAGAGCAGCCATTGTGGCCCCGCGGTCTTGTAATAGTTTCGCGAAATGGAATTTGCCTCCCACCATTTTGCCTTCGTCCTCGGCGTCCTTTAGAAACGGGAGTTTGAGGTTGTCGATGGAAAAGTGGGGTTGTGGAACAAAGGCAACCACGGCGCTTGAATCAGCCGTGATCGGACGCGCCGAATGCAGATTGGACAGGTAGTATAGTCCGAGGGAAGAATTCAAGGAATGTCGTTCTCCTAGGTAGCCATCCTGCGGGTCCAGCAGCGCTTCAAAGGCAATGCCGTTCAGTGCGCCATCGGCTGCGATGGTAAGATTGTGGCGAAGCGGCGCCTTCGCGGCCGCAGGTGCAATGAGCAGATCGTAAAGGATGCGTGCCTGCTTGCGCAGCAGGCGGGGATCCGATTGCGGATCAGAGCAGAGCCGGCGAAAGTTGCCGGCAACGGAGTCCACGTAGGCAGCAGTCGCGGGAACAGTGAAAGCAAAGATGCCGTGATTATCATAGGCCCAGCCCACGTATTTCTCACGCAACCGCATATAGGAGAGCACGGTCTCATGATCGAGAACAGGCAAGGTTGTCGACACC
>JBARMK010000130.1:0-12518 GCA_049802395.1 Candidatus Angelobacter sp. | reverse complement strand
CGTCAAAGCCGGGTTCAAAAAAAGAATCGTGGAGCGCAGGCGCCCTCGCCTGTGCTGCTCATTCTTCTATGCCGATTGTCGCAGCCAACAAACAAAATACGAAACTACAAAACTACAATAGCATGATTTCTCTCCGCTGCAGCAAAAAATTCTGCGACCCTCTGCCTGTCAAAGAACGGACTTGTTCGCTTTTATATAGCCTGGCAAATCCGGATTTCTTCACCAGAAAGCGTTTCCAAGTGGATGTATCCCGAGGCCAATCCCATTCCCTCACCACCACGCGCCATCCCGAAGCCGAACACGCAAGGGCTGCCGCGGGCTTCACAAGAATTCCGTGAGGCTGAGGGATCGGCTCCGCTGCACATAATCTACTTGCCTCATCAAACGGCTGGGGGGTGTACGATGAACCCACCATTTTTGGAGCAAGAGGGAAAGTATGCCACCACGTGAGCCAAGCAAAGTTAATCTCGATGCCCTGATAGTGCGCCAAGACATGGCTGGAGGTGAACAAAAAAGCATTCCTCAAGATTTTGGTTTCAAGCACGGTGATCTTCTTAAGAAGGGTGGTATGACATATGCCATCCTGAGGAAGCCCGATTTTCAGCGCTCAACATCAAATTGGACCCCCGAAAAGGTTCGGGATATGGTCATCGCCTACATTGAGAATGAAACTGTCCCCGGAGTAATAGTATGGCGCTCACCGCAAAGCGATCTCTTTGTAATTGATGGTGCTCACAGATTGAGTTCTATTATTGCGTGGATAAACGATGATTACGGCGATGGAGAGATATCCAAAGCTCATTATGGTGAGCCGAAAAACCTGCTTACCGCCCAAAAAGCGCGCAATCTTATAAAGGAAACCGTGGGACCGTATAAAGACCTAATCGAGGCAGTGAATAATCCCAATGCCGATCCCAAGCATCAAGCCAATGCCAGAAAATTAGTGTTCGCAAGTATGCCTGTTCAGGAACTCAAGAAGGTATCTGATGCCGCAGCCGCAGAAAAATCTTTCCTTAAAATAAACGAACAAGGAGTAATCCTTAGCGATACAGAAAAATGGTTGATAAATTCTCGTTATTGTCCGAATTCGATTGCCGCACGAGCAATTAGCCTGAAAGGCACTGGCGGCGCATATTGGGAGCGTTTTAGCAGCGCTGACAACAAGCAGAAGATATCGGAATTGGGAGCTTCAATATTCAATCTTCTTTTCACCCCCGATTTAGATGTTGGCGAACTAAAGACCGCAGATTTGCCTATCGCTGGGTCTCATTCTGCATCCAACGCACTAACTCTCATATTTCAGTTTGTAAACTTTGCCAATGATGTACAGACTAAGGCACCCACTAGTCGTGCCGAAGCCGAGAGGATTGTTCCGGCTGATGTTGACGGAATCAGTACTATTAGATTTCTAAAAAAAGCGCAAAAGGCGGCAGCGTTATTGAGCAATTTACGAAAAACAAATTACGCCAATTCGGCTGATCTCCACCCTTTCGTTTATTTCTATTCCCGGCAGGGGAATCATCAACCTACTATGTTTTTGGCGGCAGCTTACTGGCTACATGGATTAGACAAGGCCAAGAAGGTGCCAGAATTGGCTAAGGATGGGCTGAGGGGGCGCTTAGAGGATTTCTTACTGGAAAACTCATTTCTTGTTCAGTCACTCTCTCGTAAAGTGCGAGGCGAGGAACGGGCCGTAAGGCAACTAAAGAAATACCTGGATTTCTTGTTCGAGAATCTGTCCAAAGACACGTCAAAAGAGGATTTGCTTCGTCTCGTCGGAGAACAATTTAAAGTGTCTACCCAACCGGACCCGGAAGACGATGAGCCATCCACTCCCGGTTCCCGGATTCCAATTAGCGTTAAAAATGCGCTGTTTATCGAGCAAGAGCTAAAGACCGCTGAGACATGTTATTTGTGCAAAGCGCGCATTCCGGCGCGAGGCTTAAGCAGAGATCATAAAGAGGATCGGAAACATGGCGGGGCAGGCACAAAGGCGAATGCTGGTCCCACGCATCATTCTTGCAATAGCGGTAAAGACAAAATCAAAAAGCTAAACACAAAAGCGGTTTAACATGTGAGAAATGAAACACTCCGCAGAGTGTCAAAAATTCAAGAATCTTGTGAACACTTCAAGTAGACGCGTGGCTGATGGTTCCTTCCGAGGTGCCCAGCGATGAACTGCAGAGCGGTTCTAGCACGCGAAGCGTGCTACAATAAACAAAGCTGCGGTCCCGCCGCGTAATGCCGGAATCCCCTTCGCAGTACCTAAAAAGCCAATGATTTCAGTCAGTAACGTCTCCATGCGCTACGGCGCAAAAATATTGTTTGAAGAGGTCAGCACGGCGTTTACGCCGGGGAAGCGCTATGGCCTAACCGGTCCCAACGGCGCGGGCAAAACCACCTTCATGAACCTGCTTTCCGGCGAGCTTGAGCCGCAGAAGGGCAGCGTGGTGCGCCCCAGAAAGCTCAGCGTGCTTAGCCAGGACCAGTTCGCTTTCGACGCTCATCGCGTGATCGACACGGTGATCATGGGCAACAAGCGCCTGTGGAAGGCGATGGAAGAGCGCAACCATATTTATGACAAGCCCGAGATGTCGAACGAAGACGGCATGCGCCTGGGCGAACTGGAAGGCATTGTCGGCGAGGAAGACGGATACTCCGCCGAGACTGACGCAGCCATTCTGCTGCAAGGCCTCGACATCCCGGACACGCTGCATGAGCGCAGAATGGGCGAGATTCAGGGCGGACAAAAAATGCGCGTGCTGCTGGCGCAGGCGCTCTTCGGGCATCCGTCGGCGCTGCTGCTGGACGAGCCGACGAACCATCTTGATCTTGACTCCATCCATTGGCTCCAGGATTTTCTCAACCGCTATGACGGCGTGCTGATTACCATCTCGCACGACCGTCATTTTCTGAACAGCATCTGCACCCACATCGCCGATATCGATTACGAAACCATCATTACTTATACCGGCGGCTATGACGACATGGTGATGGCCAAGACCCAGGTGCGGTCGCAGATCGAAGGCCAGAACGCGCAGCGCGAAAAGAAGATCGCGCAGCTCAATGAATTTATTGCGCGCTTTGCCGCCGGCACGCGCTCTAGCCAGGTGCAGTCGCGGCGCAAGGAAGTGGAGCGGCTGCAGGTCACCGAGCTGGCCCGTTCCAACATCGCGCGCCCTTTCCTCAAGTTCGAAATGAAACGGCCTTCAGGCAAACATATTCTTGAGCTGGAAGGCGTGGCCAAGTCATACGGTGAAACCGAGGTCATACAGGACTACACCGCCAGCGTGCTGCGCGGAGAAAAAATCGCGCTCATGGGACGCAACGGCGCGGGCAAGACCACGCTGCTCAATGCGCTGCTGGCCAACTCGCCCACCACGCCTGAGGCTGAGCTGCGCCAGACCTCCGGCTACAGCGGCCAGTTCCTGAGCGGCGGAAAGGTGGTCTGGGGGCACGAAGCCGCGGTCGGCTATTTTCCCCAGGACCATCGCAGCCTCATCGAGCCAGGAAGCACGGTTTTTGACTGGCTCTTCCAGTGGGACCCTTCGGTTTCCAACGAAGAAATCCGCGGCCTGCTGGGCCAAATGCTCTTTGGCCGCGACGAAGCCCTCAAGAAGACCGATGTGCTCTCCGGCGGCGAGGCCGCGCGCATCCTCTTCTGCAAGCTCATGCTGCAAAAACCCAACGTGCTGGTGCTGGACGAGCCCACCAACCATCTCGATCTCGAGTCCATCAACGCGCTCAACATCGCGCTCCAGCGCTACCAGGGCACCGTGCTGCTGGTGACGCATGACCACGATCTGATCGACGAGGTCGCCACCCGCATCTGGCACTTTGATGATCACAGGATCGAAGATTTCAAGGGCACGTATGAGGAGTACCAGGCGGCAGTGCCAGCAGTTGGCAGTTAGTAGGGTAGACGCCCGCGTACGGTAACGGGCATCCCATCAAACGCTGGCAGCGCCTCCCCATCTGGAGCTAGACGGGGAAGACATCGAACCGATGCATAAAGGGGGGTTATTCCCGGTCTCTTAATATCGCGGCCATGATTTTCGGATTGCGGCGACCGTGAAGCACGCCGATGACTACGAGAGGGTGGTCGGGAACATAGGCAATGAGATAGCTGTGCACCAGCCAGAAACGGAGAGGCCGGGACGTCAAATCTGTGCGTGAATGGCCCTGACCGGGGATTTTGACGAGTGATTGGATGGCGGCGTGAATTTCCTCTATGACCCGATCGGCAGAATCCAGGCTGTCTTGGGCAATGAATTCCCAAATCTCATCAAGATCGCTGAATGCTTGGGGGTGGAGGAGATAACCGCTCATGTGCGGTCGGAACGGCGTTCTTTGCTCTTTTCGCGCAGGCTGGTAAAGGCGCTTTCACCATCGATGGGCTTGACTCGTCCGCTCTTGATCTCATCATAGCGGCTGTCTAGCATCTCACGCACCTGCGAGAGTTCGGCACAGTAGCCGGCAACGGCGTCCTGCAACAGCTCATCCTTGGACCGGCCGCTCTCCGTTGCCAGCTTCTCCAGTTTAGCCTCAAGGTCGGGTGTAAGATGCACTTCCATAAACTCTAGCGTAGGGACTGCTGGGCCTGATGTCAACATTACGTCAAAGAAGACGTAAGATTTAACCCATAAGCCTCAATGTTTAACTCTGATCTCACCTCCGACCCCGCTTTACGCAAGACCTCGCGCCGCGCTTTCCTGGCTTCTGCGGCGACCATGGGCGCGGGTTTATACTTCTGGAGTATGGGTATTTTTTCAAAGAAATCAGAGACAGCGGAAGCCGACGCGCCGAAACACGCGGGCCAGCAAGGATCGAACGCGGCGGGAAAGCCCAGTGAGGTCACGATCGTGGAGTTTACTGACTCTGGCGAGCGCAAAGAGACGGTGCATGTCCCCAAGGTGGTAAAGAGTGAGAGCGAGTGGCAGCAGCAGCTCTCGCCCGGCGCCTTCAACGTCACGCGCCAGGACGGTACGGAGCCGGCTTTTACCGGGCAATACTGGAACAACCACGAGCAGGGACTCTATCGTTGTATTTGCTGTGGCACGGCGCTCTTCAGCTCCGAGACAAAGTTTGAGTCGGGCACCGGCTGGCCCAGCTTCTGGCAGCCGGTTGCGAAAGAGAACGTGGAGCAAATTGATGACACGACGTTTGGCATGCGCCGCACCGCAGTGGAATGCACGCGCTGCGACGCCCACCTGGGCCATGTCTTTCCGGACGGCCCGAAACCCACAGGCCAGCGCTACTGCATGAACTCCGCGTCATTGAAGTTTGTGAGGAAAGCGTGATGATTGGCCTGGATGCAGGGCTAAAGCCCAAGGTTAGACTTGCTTACGCTCATTCGCTTCGCTCACCCATGCCTAAAGGCATGGGCTTAAGGGCCGCTCTTTCACCAACTCAGCGCTGAAGCGCTGACCAAAGCAAATGGCACGTGTGGTGAATTTGAAGTATCACAGCACGATTTGAAACATAAGGTCTCGCGCTCCTATTCGGACGCCGATACTGCGCGTCCTCATCTGCGGAGCGCGGGATGACCAGTGTAAGGAGATGGAATTTGCTTCGACTGATGAATTCTCTTGTGGTCCTATGCCTCTCGTCCACCATCGCGTGCCATGCTTCCAGCGCTGCTGTGAAAATTCCCAGCGCCGCTACCGATGATCCGCTAAGCAAAAGCAAGGGGACGCAAACCGTGGTCCTGGCCGGCGGATGTTTCTGGGGCATCCAGGCAGTATTCGAACACACAAAAGGCGTGAGTAGCGCCACTGCTGGGTACTCGGGCGGCGCGGCCAGCACCGCGCAATATGAGACCGTCAGCACGGGGACCACTGGTCACGCCGAATCGGTGCGCGTGATTTATGATTCGTCGCAAATCTCTTTCGGGCAGATACTGAAAGTTTTTTTCTCCGTCGCGCATGATCCCACGGAGCTGAACCGGCAAGGACCGGACGACGGCGCCCAATATCGCTCGGTGATTTTTTACGCTGATAACGATCAGCGGCGCATCGCGCAGGCGTATATCGATCAGCTCAACCAGGCAAAAGTTTTTCCGCAGCCCATCGTCACGCAGGTAGTGGCGCTGAAGGCGTTCTATCCCGCTGAAGCCTATCACCAGGATTACGCGGAGCATCATCCTCATGATCCGTACATCGCCATCAACGATCTACCCAAGCTCGACCATCTGAAACAAGTGTTGCCGGAGCTGTATGTTGGCAAGTAAGCCAGAAGGAGCAGCGTAGCTCTTGCCACCCATCGTCAATGCCCAGGGCATTGCCAAGGCCTATGGCGCCACGCCGCTTTTTGAAAATATTTCTTTCACAATTTCAGAAGGCGATCGCATCGGTCTGATCGGCCCCAATGGGTCGGGTAAATCTACTCTGCTTGGGATCCTTTCCGGTGGGATCGATGCAGACAGTGGTGAAGTGGCGGTCCGCAAGCGCGCCCGGCTCAGCTATGTGCGGCAGGAGTCGCAATTCCAGCCGGGCGAAACCGTGCGCACAGTGGTTGCTCGCGCGCTGGAGCGCAGCGAAGTTCCGGAAGCTGACCGTGCCGGACGGTTGTTTGAAACGCTGGGCCGCGCCGGATTCTTGGATTTTGACGTTGCTGCGCAAACGCTCTCCGGAGGCTGGCGCAAACGGCTGGCGATTGCCGAAGCGCTGGTGCAAAAGCCCGACGTCCTGCTACTGGACGAGCCTACAAACCATCTGGACCTTGAAGGCATCGAGTGGCTGGAAGAGCTACTGCAAAGCGGATCGTTCGCGTGCGTGGTGGTAAGCCATGATCGATATTTTCTGGAGAATGTGGGCACGCAAACCGTGGAGCTGAGCCGCGCGTATCCTGGCGGTCTGTTGCGCGTGCCGGGAAACTACAGCAGCTTTCTGGAAAAGAAAGAGGAGTTTTTGCTGGCGCAGGAAAAGCATCAGGAGTCGCTGGAAAACCGCGTGCGCAATGAGATTGAGTGGCTGCGGCGCGGCCCCAAGGCGCGCGCCACCAAAGCCAAGGCGCGCATCAACACCGCGCACCAGATGATCGCGGAGCTGGCCGACTTGAATTCCCGCACACGCAGCGCCACCGCGAAAATTGATTTTTCCGCAACCGATCGCAAAACCAAACGGCTGATTGAACTGGACCGCGTTGGATATACGATCGGCGGCCGCACATTGTTCTCTGATCTCGATTTCCTCATCACCGCGGGCAAGCGCGTTGGCCTGGTTGGTCCGAACGGCAGCGGCAAAACAACTCTGTTGCGGCTGCTGCGCGATGAAGCGGCGCCAACTTCGGGAGAAATTCGCAAAGCGGATTTTCTGCGTATCGTCTACTTTGATCAAAATCGCGTGCTCAATCCGGATGTCACCCTGCGCCGCGCGCTCGCTCCTGACAGCGACGCTGTTGTGTATCAGGACCGCGTCATCCACGTAGCTTCTTGGGCAGACCGCTTTCTTTTTACCAGCGAACAGCTCAATCAGCCCGTGGGACGTCTTTCCGGCGGTGAGCGCGCGCGAGTGCTGGTGGCGCAGTTGATGCTTCAGCCTGCCGATGTCCTGCTGCTGGACGAACCGACCAACGATCTCGACATTCCCACGCTGGAGATACTGGAAGAAAGCCTGCTGGAATATTCGGGCGCGCTGGTGCTGGTGACGCACGATCGTTACATGCTTGACCGCGTTTCCACAGTGGTGCTGGGTCTGGATGGCCGCGGAGAAGCCGCCACATTTGCCGACTACTCGCAATGGGAAGCGTGGCAGTCCGAGCGCAAGCAGCCTGCCCGCGCTGCGAAGAAAGATTTGCTGGCGGCGAAGCCGGCGCGCGAAACCGAGACATCCGCGAAGAAGAAGCTTTCTTATCTGGAAGCGCGCGAGTTTGCCGGAATGGAAGAGCGCATCGCCGGCGCAGAAAGACTTCTGCAACAGAAGCGCGCCGCAGCGGAAGACCCTTCCATCGCAAGCGATGCTGCGCGTCTGCTGAGCGCGCACAACGGATTGGACGAAGCACAAAAGTCCGTTGACGAACTCTATGCTCGCTGGGCAGAGTTGGAAGCAAAGCAGGGTTGATCGTTTCGTAAAGAAAAGAGTTTGCAGGGTGATGTAGCTGTACCTGACATCGTTGGACTTCAGCACAACTCGCGCGAGGAAACGATAAAAACCCGCTCCATCACCCTTACTCATACTATGATGCGATTATTTTTCCCGGGGTTCGTCTGAAGTTTGAGCGTCGGGGCGCTACATAATCTGGTTACCGCAGTTGCAGGCTGTCCAACATTTTCTGGTATGTGGGATGAAGCTGATTGAAGTCGCGTTCAGGCGAGACAAAGACCACGTAAAACAGTCCGCCTTGCGGGCGCGGGAGCGTCACCAGCCAGTCGCGCTCGGGCAGCGGCTCTCCGTTCAGCATCAGCGGAGATTTACCGGAGAGTTCCAGTGACCGGCCCTGGGTGCCGTTAACGTCAATGTTCTTCATGTCGCTTGAAATTTTCATCCCGGGATTTTCCTGTGCCATGCCCTGCGCCAACTTTTGTGTTGCGTCGTCCAGTGATCCGCCCCCGCCCGCCTGATTGCCGACAATCAGGCCATAAGCGATGCCGTTCTGCCCCTGCGCTGACGGCGGTCCAATGATCGTCGTGTTCGAGTCACCCGCTACCTTCCAGTTGTCAGGGTAATAAATGGTAAAGCTCTGGCCTTCATGCTGGGTTAAATGACCACTGGGCTTTACTTCTTTGAACGCGACATTTTCTTCCGCAGCATTGGCGTTCTCACCGCTGCCTGTACTACTACCACTGCCCGCGCCATTGCCGCTGCCACTGCCCTGGTTCGACGATGACGGCAGATTCGCCGGAACAACATTATTCTTCCTGTTCTGTTGTTCCCAAACGCCGGACTTCGCTCCCTGCGCAATCTCCTGCGCTGAATACGCTTTCACGCGGCTGGCATCCTGCTTAGCGCGGGGAAACTCGCCGGTGTTGGAGGCATAATTTTTCTGCGGCCAGTTCCGCACTTCCTGCTGTATTGATGCTTGCCGGTTTCCCGGATTCGGGTGGTCACTCAGCAGCTGCGGCCCCCCGCTGCCGTATTTCTGCTCCAGCTTCTGGAAGAAATCGGCCATCGACTTTGGGTTATATCCCGCGCGGTACATAATGATGGCGCCGGTTGAATCGGCCTGAGCTTCGTCCGCGCGCGAATATTTCATCAGCATGGTGCCCGCGCCAATCTGAATTCCCATGCGCGCCAGATTGCCCAGCCCGCTTTGCGGAAGCACCGCGCCCCCCAGCCCGGCGATAATCTGCGCCCATGTCGCCTTCGGCGCCTGCTTGGCGGAATGCTGCATGTACACGTGCGACATCTCGTGCGCCAGCACGCCAGCCAGCTCCGCTTCGTTCTCGGCCGCGGTGATGGTGCCCAGGTTCACAAAGATCGGCCCGCCCGGCAGGGCAAAGGCGTTGATGTCCGCCGCCGGAATCACGTGAAACTGATACGGCCAGGAGACGTCCGCCGGAATCACTGCCGTCAGCTTCTTGCCTAGATGCTGTATGTATTGCGTCTCCGGACTGGAATCCGGCAGCACCGGCATTTGCTTGTAAACTTCGCCCATGGCCTGCAGGCCCAACTTTTCCTGCTGCTCCTTGTTCATTCCCACCCGGCCCGGGGCCGGCAGTTGCGGAGCGGACGAACCCTGCGCCATGAGCGTCCACGGCTGCGTGAGCAGCAACGAGAGCAGCAGCGCGAGCGCGCGGATGGAAATGTTACGTGATTGCATAAACGTCCTCAAAAAAGTATTGCCGACGAATTGGGTTGGAACCTTAGTCAATTGGATGCCGCCGTAAATTATAGAAGATGCATCGCGGGCAGCCATATCAGTCCAGTTCCGCTCGACCCGACGCCAGAGTGCCCCCGCCATCGGTTCGCCGCTTTCTCTCCGCGTCTCCGTGTTGGAACTTCTTTTCCCATCCGTGTTCATCCGTGGCCGGAATTTCTTCTTCACTTATTCCCGCGTTGCCATGCTGGTTCTGGTCACGTTCCACGCCGCCAGTTGGATCGTGTAGGCCAGCTGTCCCACCTGCCGATGGTTCAGTTTCCCCTCGATAATCGCCCCTTGTAGCCGCTTGATCGCCACCTGAATGCTGTCCGGGTCTTCGATCGGGCCCAGGTCCAGCGTCGACGTCTTGGCTTCTTCCATGCGTTCGTGCATGTGGCAGAGCTTCCTTCCGCGTACCCGGGGTGCGCCGCATTGCTCGCCGTTTAAATACTCGTGCCGGCAGCGTGCTGCCTTCTGCGCTTTTTCCAGATTCCGTCGCGCCGTTTCTTCGCGCTCGCGTTTGTGGTCAGCCACCAGCCGCAGCCCGGCCTCAAAGAGCTTGTGCTCGTCATAGTCCACGGCCCAGCCATAAGGGGTATATCTTGCCCCCGGATGGCTTTGAAAATACGTCTTGTAGGCCTGGAAAGCCGCGTAGAACGCCAGGCAAAGCTTGCCGTGCTCGGTCTGTTCCCATTTTTCCCGGCATTCCTGGATATAGGCTTGGTGCTTTACTTTGACTCGCCGCTCCAGCTCCGCCCCTTCCTCCTCTGAGTACCATTGATTCTGGAAGAGGTGTGTCGCCTTCGGGTCTGAACCCTTGTCTCTCGGTAATATCTCTCGTTCCTGAAGACTCTTGGGTGGATCTGGGATCATCCATCTGTTTTCCTGCATGATTTGTCTCTCTTTCCGCGTGCCTTCCGCTGCCGATCTTTGCCACTTCTTTCGCTTTGTTTACCAAATCACGGTCATCAGTGTTGATCAGTGGTAAATTCCTGCCTTCCGCTTACCCAACTATCAATTCCCATTTACAAACTTCGACCCCCCGCCCCCTACCCCCTATGTTGACCCCGTTTCACCCCAAGTCACCCAATGTCACCCACGGCTGAGCGGATCGGCTGAGTGTCACAGCCCCGAAATACGAAAACCCGGCCTCAGCCGGGTGTGGGTGTAAGATTTTTGCCAAATACTAAATTCTAAAGTGCTAATTACCGCTCAAAATTCAGCTCCAAACAAAATACGAAACCATCCTACCACCACTTTTCGCCCGCGCAACAAAAATCCGATGTTCCTCCAACAAAAATCTGTGACCCACTGCCTGACCGGTTCGTATCAGGGCACGGGCTTCAGCCGTGCCGTAAAAGCGGCGGGTGGCCCATCCTTTTGCTTCATAGCCTATTCCCGCGATGAAGTGGGTACCCCACCTTTGCGCAGCAAAGGGGGGCGAGTCAAAGCCCACAGTCGTACAGTTGCTGCGTTCGCAGGCCGCTCGAATCAAAATAGGCCACCCACGGCAAGGTGATGGACAAAAAGAGCGGGGAAGGGTGGGCCACCCGCCCGCGCCAAGCTCTGTGCTAGCATCTCCTAGACAAGGCCATGGCTTATCACAAAACTCAGAATCTCAATGAATGGGTGGACATGCTTCATTCCATCTATGGTCTGTCGCAGAACTATGCCCGGACAGAGTATGAAATCCTGGCGCACTTGTCCGAGGTAACAGGGGCGTTTAGCAAGTATTTATTCAAGTTGAAGCAGCCCGATAAGGCTATAACTTTTCTGCCAAAGATGTTTGGCTGGGCAGCTGCCCTGCTGAAGAAAGTGAAAGGACAAAGAGCCAACTTCGAGGAAATCCTACTCACGAAATACCCGTGCGTTTGCCCCTATTGTACAAGTTCACCCTGCCAGTGTGCGCCCGGAAAAAAACAGCCAATAAGTGACGAAAAGATCAGGCATGCATATGCCCAGCGAACACCTTCTCAAGGGCGGTCACTAAATGAGTTCCAAATGATGTTTCGAAAGATCTATGAAACATCTTGGGGACTTACTGCGGCAGAGACTGGTAACCCGGCAGCATTAGAGCGGCTGCAAAATATGTATACACGCCTAATTGAAGAGATTTCGGAATTGGGAGAAGCCGTCCGGTTTGTGCATTTATATCCGTCCAATTTTGACAATGAACTAGCGGACTACACGGCATGGCTGTTTGCTTTTGTTTCGTCTATTAATAAGGCTAGCCCCTCGATGGGTGAAATGGCCCTCGTAGAAGATTTGTTTTGGCCCGCTTATCCGGGCATTTGCACGGTATGCATGCTGGATATCTGCGATTGTCGGCCAAGCCCAGTCCGTGAATTGCTCTCGAAGCCGTCGCTCGGTGATCTCCGGTTTACAGATGGCCTCACCCAGGCAGGCAACAAGGCACAGTTTGACCTGAATTTATCCGATATCGCGTCGGGCGCTTTGCCTCTACCAGTTCCTATTTCGACTGTTCGAATCGACATTGATGACTTCAAGAAATTCAACGCGCCGCCTTTTGATCATTCCGTGGGAGACGAGGCCTTGAAGCACGTCGTTAATATCATTCGCCAGAAAATTCGTACGCGGGATCGCCTCTACAGAGTTGGAGGTGACGAATTTGCGATAGTGTGCCCCGATCTTTCAGGTTTAGAGGCAAACGGGATGCTCTTACGCGTTGGGATGGCTTTGAAAGAAAAGCACCTTTCCGC
>JBARMK010000129.1:0-6595 GCA_049802395.1 Candidatus Angelobacter sp. | reverse complement strand
TCCGAAAGCGCGTCATTCACACGATATGCCCGCCGAATAACGAATAACTGTTCAGTGACTTCGTGGGCCAGCCCGGTAGTGTATTCCCGAATACGGCCATCAACAATCAGCTCGCGAACCCTGGCCGCCTGCACTGTTCCAGCCTCAGACCGGACCTCCACGGCCCGCCACTTCCCCAGAAGAACCGTATGTTGCCGGGGAGCAGCAAAACTGCTGCCCGCAAGCAGCAGGACAAGGGAATGAAATAGAGCTATCCGCATGTTTTGAGCCATTATAAGACCTGGGTCTTTCGGGGAGCCGGCAAAAACGATGGGGTGCTACCTGGAGCCATTTATTAAAGGCCGATTAAAGACTGGTAATGGGGAGACCAGCTGCCCTCGTGTATTTATAAGAGTCAGCATCAGATTAACCTTATGATGGCCGTAGAATCAAACAAATTACTTTCCATAAGGCAAGTGCAGGGAATACGTTCTTTCAATTCGGGAAGACTTTTCGTAATATTGCAGTTCCCCCCTCTTCAATACGAAGGGCAAAGCCGCATACACTTTTGTAAATCTGGCGGCAGCATGGGGCTTTTGTGCTTTTCGACGACAAAGATCCTCAACATCGTAAGGTACGAGAGTTGCTCGATACAACCCTCGAACCGACTCTACCTTCTCATCTTTCGATGGCACCCATATCGGAAAGGGCTAGGGAGGAGTATGCGCGGCTGAAGCAACGCGCTCCTCGGATACTGGTTGTCGACGACAAGCTGGATACGTTGCTGCTCTTGCGCGAGCTCCTTTCTTCCCGCGGCTATGAAATCCTTACCGCCACTGAAGCAGAAGAGGCAAAGCAAATTGTTCACCAGGAGCGCCCCGAATTGATACTGCTTGATGTGGTGATGCCCGGCAAGTCGGGTTACGAGCTTTGTCGCGAACTGAAAGAGGATCCCATAACGCGCCTGATTCCGGTAGTGATGATTACCGGCCTTTCCGACCGCGACGACCGCGTTCGCGGCATCGAAGCGGGCGCCGACGACTTCCTTAGCAAGCCGCTGTATCCGGAAGAGCTTTTTGCGCGCGTCAAGTCACTGCTCAAGCTCAAAGAGTTTACCGATGAACTGGAGAATGCAGAGGCCGTGCTGGTAGCGCTGGCGCTGGGCATTGAATCGCGCGACCCGTACACGGGAAACCACTGCGAGCGGCTGGCGCGCTATGCCGCCGATCTGGGCCACCACATCGGTCTGGACGGAGAAAGCATCATCGCGCTCAAGCGCGGCGGTTATCTCCACGATCTGGGCAAAGTTTCCATTCCTGACGACATCCTAAAAAAGGGCACTCGGCTAACGCCTGAGGAATGGGAGATTATGAAGCAGCATCCGGAGATCGGAGAAGCGATCTGCCGGCCGTTGAAGTCGTTTCGCAGCGTGCTACCCATCATCCGGCATCACCATGAACATTGGGACGGTAGTGGCTATCCCGACCAACTTCGGGGCTACGATATTCCGCTGCTGGCGCGAGTGCTTCAAGTGGTGGACGTGTATGACGCGTTGCGCACCGCCCGCCCGTATAAACCCGCGCTGGGCCATGAAGAAGCCAAGCGCACCATGCTGGAGGAAGCCAACAAAGGACTTTGGGACCCCAATCTAGTGCCTGAATTTTTTGCGATGCTTACCAAGAAAGAGCAGGCCGCATGAGCCTGGCCATCGAATTTCCCCTTCACAATTCGGGGCTGCAGATAGCGCAGCCCCAATACAGCATCATTGTTCCGGCTTATAACGAGCGCGCACGCATCGGCGGCACGCTGGAGCGGGTTCTCGAACACCTGCACGAACAAAACTGGAATGCCGAAATCGTGGTGGTCAACGACGGCTCGCGTGATGACACCGCCAACTTTGTCAGCCAGTTTGCCGTTGACCATCCGCAGGTGCGGCTGATCCAGAACCCGGGCAATCAGGGCAAAGGCTATGCCGTACGTAACGGAATGTTGAATGCGCGCGGTAAAGTGCTGCTGTTCACTGATGCCGACCTGTCGTCGCCGATTTCAGAAGCTACCAAACTTTTTGCCGCTCTGGAAAAAGGCGCGGACGTGGCCATCGGTTCGCGCTGGCTTGATCCCACGCTGCAATTTCAGCGGCAATCGTTCAAGCGGCAAGTCATGTCGCGCGCCTTCAACCTGTTCATTCGCGCGGTGCTGACCTTTCCATATCGCGATACCCAGTGCGGCTTCAAGGCTTTTTCACGCCGCGCCGCGGAGATGATTTTCCCCCTCCAGCGCATCACACGCTGGGGCTTCGACGCGGAAATTATCTACCTGGCCCACCATATGAAGCTGAACGTGGCGGAAGTTCCCGTCGCGTGGGGACACGATGAACGATCCAAGATCCATCCCTGGCGTGACGGCTTTTATATGGGGTTGGATACGCTCAAGGTACGCGGCTACTCACTCACCGGCGGCTATCGACCAAGGGCTGCAGAAAAAGTGGACGCAACCTCGTAGCTGCACAGTTATCCCGCACAAAATAAGCCAGCAACAATGGCATAGACTGCCAGAAGCTACACGGCTTTCGAACCCAGGGCGAAAGGGAATTTAGCGTTCAGTGAATTGTGAACGATTCGCTGGATCGCCTTGTCGATTTTCGCTTGTCGATTTTTTCAGGAAGCCGCTGCGCGAAGGACACGCAGCTCTTTAGGTACCACCTGGACGCCCTGATGGCGATCATAAGCGAGAGTCAATTGGGCCGAACATGGACCGCAAAGCCAGAAGTGTTCCACTCGATTCACGCTTTTGCGTGTTGCCGGCGAGAGGGCGCTGGACGGCTGCGATTGCGGCGCCGCTTCCAGCATGAATATCTTACCTTCGCGCAGATAAACCAACGGAGTTGAGCATGAGGGATTAGCGCATTTGGAAAGCATCAGCAGGTGCTCCTTCCGCGGCGGCGATGCAGCCGTTGTATTAAAAAATCGGACTCTTGCCCTGGAAAAATAGATGCATACTTTTGACAACTGGTTCGGTGGAAAAGTTTTTTGATCGGTTATTTTGCTGACGGGACCGTCCTAGCGGCTCAAGAAACTCGTTCAGTTGCCCGCCAAGGCTGGCAGCAGCACCATCAAAGCTGCGATCCAAAAGGCCATCCAAATCAGCAGGTTTCTGGCGTCGGTGACACTCGTGTTCATTGCGCACTCCCTTTGGTGGACTTGCTGTAGGGTTGGTGCAAGCTATGCGCCATTTGCTTAAGTTATTGTCAAATAATCATTTAGAAGTCTGTCTCAGGGCCGTTTGTGTCAAGATGGACGTGTCGGTGTGGGTGATTGAACACGCGCTCAGCGTTACGGGTTTTTAGGAGACAGGGGACTCCCCATGATTTCCCGCAGCTTGGCGGACAAAATCTTGACCGTAAACGGCTTGTTCACCAGGACCGCCCCGGGTTTAAGAACGCCGTCAGGAGCCAGAGAACTGTCTGCATAGCCGGAAATAAAGACCACCTTGATATCCGGCCGACTCCGTAAGAGTTCTTCCGCCAGTTCCGGACCGGCGAGTGGCTCCATCACCACGTCGGTGAGAAGCAGATCAATTTTGCCGGGATATTCCCTGGCTAACTTCAGGGCTTCGGGACCGCTGGCCGCGGTCAACATGTGATATCCCAGCTGACGAAGAAGATCCACAACAACGTTCCGGAGAGAGTCTTCGTCGTCGACCAGGAGAATCGTTTCTTTACCGCGCTGATAGTCCAAAACGATACTCTCTTGGCCTCTCGGCTGTGAACGCCGGAGTTCAAACTAATTTGCTGTAATTGTGGCTCTTTCCATCGATTTTTTTCAACCTTAAAGCGGAGTAACTCGCCTTCCAGAAGCAAATTGATCCCAAATTGGAAATGGCGATTCGATGGACGGTTGATTCCTGAAACGAGAAAGAGAGGTTTTTGCGCACGTTGCGAAGCAAAGAACCTGAGTACGTGGTTGTCTTGCGGAAAAAGTTAAGGGCCGGAGCTTCCGGGTCTCCAGCCCTTCAATAGCAGTTCGACGGATGAGCCTGCTGTAGTAGTAGAGTCTTGAAGGCGCCGGAAAATATAGAGTCGATAAAATTTCTCGTTGAGCATGTGTTGAACCAGGGAAATCCAGATGATCCAGAAATTCCATGGCCAGCAGTCTTCGGATATGTAGTTACAGACCGAGAAGTGACCGAGGCAATTAGTGGACAGCAGTGGTAGGCTGCGTCAGGTGCAGCGCACGGAGACAGCGGTGGGCGCTTTCAGCAATTTTCAAGATGTCTGACTCCCGGCTGGCTGCAACCAGTCTGGTGCAAACAAAACAATAGGACTCAATCACGCCATGGTTCGTGGGATCCAGGCGGCGATCAAAGATAAATTCCAGTAAGGGGAGACTGGACATTCCAGATTTAGGATCGGTCATTTTTCGTGTGAATCATGTTGGAACAGGATTAAAAACTCTAATAGATGCCAGCCTGATAGATGCCAGCCTGAGGATATTCGAAAATCGCAAACAATTCAGGGTGCACCCTGCAATCCGGATTGATGAATTGGGTACCCTCCGGGATGGCTTTTATCGCGCTTTTTCTTATGTGCGATATGCCTGGCGGCGATGACCTTGGCCAATAACGTCCTTAGCACTCATGTAACTGTGTTTTCTTTACGTTAGCGGCTATGCTTGGGGCATGTCAGTTGGCAAGGCATTCGTGTTGGCCCTGTTCGGCTTATTGCTCGCGCAGCCGCTTGCGAAATTGTGGGCCCAAGAGTCGCTGGGCGACACCGCCCGGAGAATCCGCGCGGGCAAAGGCGATGCAACTCCTACGGTCAAGCCGGGAAGCGCGCCTGCCGTGCTGAGCCCCAGTGCCGCCGACCTCACAGCCACCGTCAACCTCATTGCAGAAACGGATCCGGAAAAGTACAGTGCCGGCATTCGAGAGCTTCTGGAGCAGGATAAGTTCAGAGTGCTGGATGATATTTCCGCAGGCGAGCGCGTGAACAAGACGCGCTTTTCCGGAGGTGAGTGGAAGCTGCACACATTTTATGAAGCCCTCGCGTCGCCTGCAAACAATGGTCGCGGCGTGGTGGCTGACTGGAATGCGTATCGCGATCGTTTGAACCGATGGGTGGCGCAGCAGCCGGCATCAATCACGGCGCGCGTTGCCCTGGCCGATGCAGAGCTGATGTACGCCTGGCAGTTGCGAAGTACCAGCGATGTCAATCCTGAAAGTCACCGCCTGTTTGCAGAGAGGGTGAAACTGGCGGAGACCATTTTGAACCAGGCTTCAGACCTGCCATTGAAATGCCCGCAGTGGTTTAACGTGATGCAGCAAGCCGGCCGCGCTGCTGGTTGGACGGCGGATGACCTGAGCACGCTTTTGCAGCGGGCCATTGCGGTTGAGCCGCAATATTACTACGTTTACCAGCAGCATGCGCTTACGCTGACTGCGAAGTGGC
Source organism: Candidatus Angelobacter sp. (assembly GCA_049802395.1). Taxonomy (GTDB): domain Bacteria; phylum Acidobacteriota; class Terriglobia; order Terriglobales; family Acidobacteriaceae; genus Angelobacter. The sequence goes on along the minus strand of JBARMK010000129.1, from coordinate 1,170 downwards.
AGGGGAAAGAGGGCGACGCGGAGAAATTCGCGGAGGAGTCAGCGAACAAAATTGGCGGAAAACCAGGGAACATTCTCTATTGGCAGATTGCGCAGTCGATTATCGGTAACCGCGATCTAGGAAATATCCCACAGCATTTTTCCTGGTCGCGGGCGCTGATCGGATACCAGGCACTGGTTGAGCAGTACGGCGCCAGTCTCTTGCGCCAGAACCAGAACGCAATGATGGCGGCCAAGTTTGGCGATTACATGACCGCGGACGACGGGTTTCTACAAATCGGCGATCATTGGGACCAGGGCACGTGGGGCACGAAGGAATATTTTGACAAAGTTAAAACCTGGGCCAGAGGCTCGGCCGGCCCATTTAAAAAAATCGTCGAGGCGTACCAGGCCGTTAATGTGAACATTGGTACTCCCGAAGGCCAGCGTTATGACGGCCAGATCGCCAGAGAGTTTTCAGCTCACTTTGCCGGCGCAGTGCGCGATTGCGCTACCAGTTCCAACGGCCCTGCTCCAACCCTGCTGATCATGCAGGTCAGCAAGACCGGAGTGGTGCAGCAGATGCTGGTGGTTCCGGAAACCGCCAGCGACGCCTGCCTGCGCCCCAAACTGGAGAAGGCGTGGTTTTCGCCGCCGCCCAAACCTGAATATTGGGTGAGGGTAAGCTTGAACAAACCTTAAAGATTATTGTGTGTAGCGCGAGGCCGATCGCGCCACTGAAGACTAACAGCAGATGCATCAGAGGCAAAGCTCCGCGTTAGTGGATGGGCAACATCAAGAAAAAGACCCGGTAGTGGGGTCGACCGGGCCTCGAAATTCGATCAGAACATGGACTTGTCCGTCATGCAGACTGCGTTGTTTGTGGCTTAGTTACGCCTTCTGCTTGTGGACCTTTCTGTCCCTGCACAATTTCGAACTCGACGTCATCGCCCTCCTGGAGGCTCTTGTAGCCCTCCGACTGGATGGCACTATAGTGAACAAACACATCGGGGCCGTCATCCCGGCCGATAAAGCCGAAGCCCTTCGCGTTGTTAAACCATTTCACTTTACCTTTAATTCTGGACACGTTCCTTACTCCGGATTAGTCCTTGGAGGCACGGTAAAACTGTGGTCCCCTTGAACCAGTTTTCTTCTCTTGGTTTTGCCACTGCTTTTGGGAGCGACGCAAAAC
>JBARMK010000128.1:0-1728 GCA_049802395.1 Candidatus Angelobacter sp. | reverse complement strand
AGCTACAGCCGCATCATTCAATGCGCTGAGGCGTTGTGGCGTGCGCGCGACGTACTCACCAACACCTATACCAGTTGCGCATGGCAGGATGACTTGCTCAATAAAGCTGAAGCGATTGCCGGCGGAGCAACTGTGGATGATTCATTTGCCCATCAGCTCGACCCCGGCTTCATCGGCTATCCGGACAAGAAGACCGTTGTGAATGCCGCAGGCGGTCCTGTGGACATGTCTGTGGCGCCATTCCAGTATTTGAACTCGCATGATCACAGCCATTTGATTGTCTCGGCCGGTCTCACCGGAGATGGCCCCCTGCCGTTCGGCGATCGCAGCAAATTTTATCTGCTCCAGCCGCTCGCGATAGCGCTTTATACGCTGCAAGGCGTGCCCATGCTCTGGCAGGGTGAGGAGTTTGCCGAGAATTGGGAACTGCCGGGCGCAGGCCCTGCCCGCATTAATTTACGGCGTGACACTCATTGGGAATATTTCTATGACGAGTACGGAACGCAGCTAGTCCGCCTGTATCGCCGGCTGGGACAGCTCCGCCGCAACCATCGCGCTCTGCGCAGCCGGGATTCTTTCTATTACTTCCAGCAATCGTTGAAAGGAAACCAGGTGCTGGCCTACCATCGGCATGCCGCCGCAACCGCGGCCGGTCCAGAAGAGTTTGCCATGGTAGCGCTGAACTTTGGCGATGCTCCCGGCGATATCCAGCTTCCATTTCCCAAAAAAGGTCTATGGAAAGAGATGCTGGATGATGATGTCCGCAGCGCGCCCTTCACCATCAACATTGCTGCTCAAGGCGCATTGCAGAAGTTCACCGTGCCCTCGCATTACGGCTCCGTTTTTCTTCTCCAACCGTGATTCGTGACCGTCTGCGAAATGGGGAAGTCGGTCAGTTGGCCTCATGTCACCGACGCCGTCCTTCCGAGCGACTCCGAATGAGCGAAGCGGAATGAGTGGAGTCGAAGAATCCTGAGAATGCGTCGTCCTGCTATAGCAGGAAAAAAGGCTGGCTTTGTTTGGCCAGCCTAATAAGGAGCGGGAACCGTGGGGCCCAAAAACTTAACAGCGCACGATCTTGGCGCTCTGAATGCCTTTGGTTGCGTTGCGCGTATCGATCACCAGATTGCTCTGAGCAACGATTGCTTCGTAGTCGTAAGAAGAATGGTCGGTCACAATGATGACGCAGTCGTATTGATCCAACTGGTCGAGCGGCGTGTTGTTCATCTCCAGGTTGTACTTGCGTCCGCGGCCAACGTGCTCAAAGAACGGATCGTTATAGCTGACCTCAGCGCCCTCCTTCTGCAATAGCTCAATGATGGTGAGAGAAGGGGATTCGCGTAGGTCGTCAATGTCCTTTTTATAAGCAACGCCCAGAACTAGCACCTTGGCGCCATTCAGGCTTTTGCGCCCACGATTGAGCGCTGCTGCCGTAGAAGTCACGACATGGTAGGGCATCTGGAGGTTGATCTCCCCCGCCAGTTCGATGAAACGCGTATGGAAGTCATACTCCTTGGCCTTCCATGAGAGATAGAAAGGATCAATCGGAATGCAGTGTCCACCCAGTCCCGGTCCGGGATAAAACGGCTGGAAGCCGAAAGGCTTGGTCGAGGCTGCGGAAATCACCTCCCATATATCAATCCCCATGCGGAGCGAGAGCAGCTTGAGTTCATTCACCAGCGCGATGTTCACGCAGCGATAAATATTCTCCAGCAGCTTGGTCATCTC
>JBARMK010000127.1:0-1549 GCA_049802395.1 Candidatus Angelobacter sp. | reverse complement strand
CAATGCGCTTGCCCAACTGCTGGTCAAGATGCGGGTCTTACCGAATTCCATTTCTGTCGCCAGCATTTTTTTTGCTTTAGTTGCGGCAGCGGCCCTCTATTTTTCCGCGGAGTTCTCCAGCCCTGAGCGGACGATACTACTTGTGCTGGCAATAGCCGGAATCCAGGGAAGATTGTTGTGCAATATGCTGGACGGCATGGTCGCTATTGAAGGCGGACGCCAGAGTAAGTCCGGCGAAATCTTCAATGATTTTCCTGACCGAATTGCCGATGCGATCATTTTAATTGGCGCCGGATACGCCGCGCGGCAACATTCCTTCGGCATAGAACTTGGCTTTATCGCGGCCGGGCTCGCTATCTTCACTGCGTATGTCCGAATGCTGGGAGGAGCTTCCGGCCTCAAGCAAAGCTTTATTGGACCCATGGCCAAGCAGCATCGCATGGCAACCCTGACTGCAGGGTGCGTGGTCTCGATTTTTGAAACCAAGTTCGCCGCTGCAGGAACCGTGCTCTGGGCTGTGCTCATATTTATCAATGCCGGCTGCGTAGTTACCATCTGGCGGCGCACAGCGCGGATTGCGCGCGAGCTTGAGGCCCGTTGAGCGCGGTGGCGGCCAGTATCATCGCCGCATGCGCCCGCATACTTGCCGGCCCAACGGTCCGCTGGGTCAATTGCAGGCCTGCATCACGCCAGCGGGTATATTTCGCCAATCACACCAGCCATCTGGATTTCGTCGTGCTCTGGTCGGTCTTGCCGAAAAGAGTACGCGCTTTAACCCGGCCGGTCGCAGCCAAGGATTATTGGAGCTCCGGTTTGCGCAAGCGTATCGCCGTGAACGCGTTTAACGCCGTACTGGTGGAACGAAGCGGCAAGTCCGGCGAAGGCGATCGCGCGGCCGCGGCCCGCAACACGCTGGAGATGCTTCTGGAAGCCTTAGGCACGGAGCACTCGCTCATTGTTTTTCCGGAAGGCACACGAGGCAACGGACTGCAGGTTGGTCCCTTCAAGAGCGGCGTATATTACCTCTGGTCCCGGCGTCCGGATGTGCAATTTATTCCGGTCTATCTCTCGAACCTGAATCGGATCCTTCCCAAAGGAGAATTTCTGCCGGTGCCGGTGATCAGCCGCGTAACTTTTGGCGCGCCACTTAAACTGGACGTGAGGGAGACGAAAGAGTCTTTTTTGACCAAGGCGCATGCGTCCGTCTGCGCCCTGAGGGACGCATGAACTTCAAACTTGACCACCAGATGTTTCTGATTCTGAACGTTGTAATCAGCGGGCTGGTCATAGCCAGCCTGATCGGCTTCATTCTTTCACGCCGCGTCAAGTCTGAAGATGGCAAAGCGGCCATTGACAATCTCAACGCGCGAATACGCGCCTGGTGGATCATGATTGGGATATTCTCCATCTCATTCCTGATCGGACCGGCCGGGTCGATGCTGTTGTTCGCTTTTATCTCCCTGTTGGCTTTGCGCGAGTATATAAGCCTTATCAGCACCACACGGGCGGACCACCGCACGCTCTTCTGGGCATTTTTTGTGTTTACGCC
>JBARMK010000126.1:0-7854 GCA_049802395.1 Candidatus Angelobacter sp. | reverse complement strand
ACCGAACAGTGGGCCGTGTATCAGAACCGTACTGCATCCGCGCTACAGTCTTCGTGATTCTTCTCTTATCAATTCAAGAGAAAAACCAAAGGGCAAAACGCTGCCGCTGCCGGATACCAAGATTCTGCGCCATCCCAATGGATCTACGTGATGCTCACTTCTTCATACGTCCCAAAAACTTCTCTTAGGGCCTGGCAAATCTCGCCCACGGTCGCATACGCGCGCACACAATCGACGATGAATGGCATGGTGTTGGCATCGCTGATGTGGCCATCAGCGCGGACCACGGGTTCCTGAGCCGCCGCGTGTTTGAGGGCTTCAAGCCGGCGGTGCAGTTCGGCGTTGTCGCGGCGGGCACGCAGCGCATTTAGTTTTTCCGTCTGATGGCGCGCCACGGACTCGTCAATGTAGAGCGTCTCCGGCTGTGTTTCCTGGATCGTAAAATCATTCACGCCCACCACGATCTTCTCTCTTGCTTCCACTGCGCGCTGATATTGGTAAGAGGCCTCCGCAACTTCTTTCTGCGGGAAGCCGTTCTCAATGGCCTTGACCATGCCGCCCATTGCATCCAGGCGGTTAAAGTAGTCGAAAGCGCCCTGCTCCATATCAAGCGTCAGCTTTTCCAGAAAGTACGAGCCGGCCAGCGGGTCCACGGTCTGGGCCACGCCGGATTCATAGGCGATAATCTGCTGGGTGCGCAGCGCGATACGCGCCGCTTCGGCCGTGGGCAGCGCCAGGGCTTCATCGTAAGAATCGGTGTGCAATGACTGCGTGCCGCCCAGCACCGCGGCCAGCGCCTGGATGGCCACGCGCGCGATGTTGTTCATCGGTTGCTGCGCCGTCAGCGAGACGCCTGCGGTCTGAGTATGAAAGCGCATCAGCCATGTGCGTTGCTGTTTGGCGCCGAACCGGTCTTTCATGAGCCGGTACCAGATCTTGCGCGCGGCGCGGAACTTGGCAATCTCTTCAAAAAAGTCGCTGTGCGAATTGAAGAAGAAACTCAGGCGCTGGCCGAAGTCGTCCACGTCCAGCCCGCGGCGGCGCGCCCATTCCACGTATTCAACGCCATCGTAAATGGTGAAAGCCAGCTCCTGCAGCGCGGTGGAACCGGCTTCACGAATGTGATATCCGCTGATGGAGATGGAATTGAATTTGGGCGTGAACTTGGCGCCGAACTCAAACGTGTCGATCACCAACCGCATTGACGGCGCCGGAGGATAAATATATTCCTTCTGCGCAATGTATTCCTTGAGGATGTCATTCTGAAGGGTGCCCGAAATCTTCTTCCAGTCCGCGCCCTGCTTTTCTGCCACCACCAGATACATGGCCCACAGCACTGAGGCCGGGGAGTTGATGGTCATGGAGACAGTTGTATTCTCAAGATCGATCCCGTTGAACAGTATCTCCATGTCCTCAAGGGAATCAATGGCCACGCCGCATTTGCCTACCTCGCCCTCGCTGGCCGGATGGTCAGAGTCATAACCCATCAGAGTGGGCAAATCAAAAGCAACGGAGAGCCCGCCACCCCCCTGCGCCAACAGATACTTATAGCGTTCGTTAGTTTCTTCCGGCGAGGCAAAGCCGGAGAACTGGCGCATGGTCCAGAGCCGGCCGCGGTAGCCGCTGGCATGGATGCCCCGCGTATAGGGTGGCTGGCCCGGATAGCCAAGATACTTTTCCGCATTCCAGTCTTCCGGAAGATCGGCCTGGGTATAAAGACGTCTGACCGGCACGCCGCTGATAGTAGTGAACTGGGCATGGCCGCTCTCATCCAGGTTCACGCCGGAGGCAGCGCCAATGGGCTTTTCCGGCGCCTTTTCCAGTGTTTTGGCCAGCGTGATTTCAGCCCAGTGCTTTTCGGATTCGGACGGATGGCGGCCTTCAAAAACTTCTGCAATCGGGCTTTCCGCGATGCCGCTGGGGTCCTTCTTCTTGTTGCGGTGATCTGCCATAGAACAATTTTAAACCAATAGGAAGAAAGACATGAGACTGCCGGCCCCAAGGGTAACTGCAGCGGCCTTTAGGCGAAAAGCGCGCAGCCGACGCGATGCCAGCCACTAGAGTCGGGTTATTTCCCCGCGCTCACCGCGGTATTCTGCAAAACTAGCTGCTCTTCGTCCGCGCCCTGGACCTTGTCAAAGAAGCCTTTCAACTCCGGGTATTCTGAAATTCGAAAGATAATCCCATTCACAATCAGCGCCCGTTTGCTCACAAATTGATTGTTGGCGAAAGAGCGCGCCGTAACAAATCGAGTGGAAGGAAGCTTGACGTCCTGCGCGACAGGAACAGATTCCGCAGTGTACCCATCGGGCACCTGAAGGATGACATTGTCCATTTCATTGTAGGCAAATGGAAAATACACGGCATATTTGCGTTCCTTGTGCTGGAACGCGAGCCTTTGTTTTGTGGTCCTGAATAAAGCGGCTGGAATTAACAACCGTTTTCCCGCCAGTGAAGCAAACGATGGAACTTCAATCTTGTAGCGCACCTGCAGCGGTTCTTCAGTAGAATCCCAGCCCTGAACGCTATCGATGGTGGCGATGGCTCTTTCAGGCAGCCATTCCTTGGCTTCATCCTCCAAGCCTTTGCGGCGGCCAGCATCATCCTCCTGCAATGCCCACAACCGATGTTCAAGAGCGTCATTACCTTTAAGTTCCACATCTACGCTGCCTTTGAGCGAGCCGTCAGGCCCAAGTTCAACCTTGGCGATGCGGCGCAGTTGAGATTTGTCAGATGTAGCGGGCGGGACATCCACGAATGTTCCGCCAGACTTATCCAATCTGAGCCCCTTGTCAGATGTATGGATCCAGCGCACCAGGCCAAACGGACAAAACTCAGTTCCTGGATCCAGAAATACGTCATTGCCGTTGAGTTTAACCACAGCGAGTTCAGAAGCAAGCTGGCTGGCAACCAGGTAATTTGGCTTAAAGAAGAACTCCTTGCGGTTGGGAGCGCGAACGACCTGGGCATCAAAGCCTGCGGCGCGCGCTAATGCGACAAAAAGCCGGGCGATATCATTGTGCGTTCCATAACCCCGATCCAGCACATCGCCGGCGTTTTCATTCGGCTTCAGTTCTTCTTTTTTGTCTTCGACCTTGGTGCGTTTGCGCTCAAAGTTCAGATTTCTAGTGGCTTGGGCGCGTGAATAGAGTTTATGCAGCTTCTTTTCCGGATCGGTTTCGCCGCTGGTGGCCGCGGAAGCCGCAGTCCGTACGGAATCGCGGTTGCCAATGAAGCGTTCTGATTCATCGAATTTGCTACGTCCAAATTCCTGCCAAAAAGCGTCGGATGAAATCAGCTCATGGCCGCCATAGAAAAACCGGATGATCGGTTTCAAATCCGCCACCGGCGGAGCGTACTCTTCACGCTTGAAAGCAGGCTCGTTCTCCACCTCCAACTCGATTGCACCCGTCTTGGTCCGATGCGGTAGGGAAACATTGCCATAAACCAAATAAGCCAGGCGCGTCCCAGCCCCAGTCAGGTAGCCCTTGGTCTGAAGCTGCTTGGAATGGCCCTGCAGCCAGAAATGTTCCTTCACCGTGAACAGATCATGCTGCACAGACCAGGCAGTATCAAAGGTCAGCTTCTCCCATGAATATTTGTACTTGTATTCGATGATGCTTCCCACCGTTACATCCGGCATGGCCAATGTTTGAGCCAGAAATTTGACGTCACGCGTTTTGGCCAAAACTTTTTCAAATGGTTTGCCGGTAAATTCCACTATGGAACCGTCAGGATGGATGGTACGCGCTTTCACGCCATCAAAGTGATACCAGGGAAAAATGGGGATTTCGACATTGGCGTACTTCTTGCCTTCTTCAGTCAATACCTTGATGCGGTGATAGAAAAACTGGTATCTCACGTCATCATCGCGATAGTCCGCAAAGAAAAGCTGCACTGCGGAAGCTCCGGGATCACCGGGAACTTCCTTTATTTCGCGGTCCTGAGCAGTAATTTCGCGCCAGTCCTGGTTCTGTCCAAAGCAGGTCCAAGGTAATAACAACAGCCACAACAGATATCGATGGTTTTTCATTGTCGTTTGACCAGCGCATCTCTGATCTAGACCGACTAAAACTTTTTTGGATCAAGGCCTTCCCTGATTGTTTAGTTAGCCTTCTTTAAAACAGCCATGTTCTTTTCATCCGTGCCAATCTGGGCAAACAGCTTGCGGAGCTGTTCTATGCGGTCCACTGGCACCTGCGTGGTTTCCATCTTGTACTCGCGGCTGTACTTCAGAACATTTCCCGTCTTTTCCGCTTTGCTGGTGTACTCGGCAAAGGGAAAGACCGCCTTGGCCGGTTCAGGCAGTTCGTCCACGCTGTAGCCCTCGGGCAGGGTGATTTCGACGCTGTCCGTCCTCAGGAACGGCGCGTCAAAATTATAGGCATAGTGGCGCGGCTTGGTTGCGTCAAATGCCCCCGCCATTTCTCCGATCACACGCGGCCGCACCAGCAATAACGGGCCGGCGTTCTTCGCGTAGTGGCTGGCGGTGAACTTATAGTGCAACACCAGGTCTTTATCGATGTCATTCTCGTTTTCGAGGTTGAAGCTGTCTATCTGAAAGCTTCCCAGGTTGGGGCCCCAGAAATGTTCCAGAATTTTCTTGCGATCATTCTGGCTTTCGTGCTGCAGGTACTCTCGTCCGATCATGGCCAAATACCCAGACCGGACTTCTTCTATGTCTCCCTGCAACGTTCCATCGGGCAGCAGCGTGAGCCGTGCAGCTCGGTGAACTTTGTTCAAGTCGGGCGAGCTCACGGGCAGATGGATCAGCTCGCCGCCTGACCCGGTCACCAGAAGCGCATAGCTGTCCTGCTCGTAATAAGGCAGCTGTCCTAAAGGCACCAACTCATTTGTGGGATCGAAAATGAGCAGAGGACCGAGCTTTGGATGCTCGAACATTGCCGGCAATTTCTGCGGAAAGCTCCCGTCAGGCATCTGAATTGCCAGAATGGCGTGATTGAAGCCGGAATTGGGCGGCGTGTTTTCGGTATAGATCCCACGGGTGGCGTGGATCAGCATGTAATAGGACTTCACGCCAATCTGCGCCAGCATGGCGCTCAGGACGGTAGCTTTATCCTTACAGTCGCCGTAACGATGGCTAAAAATCTCGGCTGCGGGATGTGGACGGAATCCGCCGATCCCGATCTCAATGGCGTAATAACGCACGTCCCGCTGGGCAAAGACAGAGAGCGCGCGGATTCGCTCGAACATTGGCAGGGTTGCCGGCGCCAACTCCCGGACCTTGGCTTGAAGTTCCGGGCTGGGATCGCGAACACCCGCTGTAAGTTGCGCATACCACGTCCCCAGATCGTCCCAGGACTTGGAATTTCTGCCAGTGGCCTGGTCTGAAAATAACGTGACGATCATGTGACCAACCAGGGCGCGAAAAGACGGCTCGTGGTATTCCCGCTCGATTCGCGGCACGTCCGAAACTTCCCAGATGTAAGCACCACCTTGCTCTACGGCCTTTTGCTCGGCATGATTAAGCCAGTCCGCGCGATATTCCCACTTGGGGGGCAGGTGAAGCGTGTAGCGACTCATCACTACGGGAATATCCTCCTGAAAATACCAATTATCTTGAAACAGATAGGGCCGGCGCTTCTGCTCGTATTCAAAGCCGACAATTGTGCCGACCTCAGCCCCGGGAAGAACAAGAATCCTTTCCTTGGTATCCTCAAACTCCTTCTCGCCGCCCAGGCTGCGTTCAACCGCATCCTTGTCCTTGGCTTCGTATTCCTGGCCTTTTGCCGTTATGCTCCAGCCGTGGAAGGAGTGGATCTTGGTTTCGCTGTCAAAGGGCAAATGATACGTCGCGTAAGCCTTGCCCTCCGGACGAAGAATTTTGTAAACCAGGCGCTCGTGAGTAACAATCTCACCTTTGTCTTTTACAGTAGTTTCCTGGTCATCCAGAAGGATGACGGCGTTAGCATCGTCGGCGTATTTTTTTGTGGGCTGTTGGGCCAGGCTGTGCAACCAGTCGGGCACACCCGCGCTTGCGGTCGCAGGGAGCAGGTTCAACAAAAAGAGAAATAGAGCGACGCTAATTGCTTTTCTGAGCATTGGTGCTGCCTCCCGTAAGAACCGCCTGCTGCTCGTCTCCAGCCCGGACTTTGCTGAAGAAATCCTTTACTTCGGGATACAAATCCAAGCGGAAGAAAATCCCGTTGACTTGCAGAATGCGTTGCGTGACCAGTTCCTTGCCGTCAAACTGGACCACATTCTGGTATCCCGCATAGCTGAGACTCGCGTTCTGAGCGGGTGGAGCGTTCTCCAACTGATATCCGACGGGAAGTTTGATATTCACCCGATCTGCTTCGGCAAAAGCATAGGGAAAATAGACCGGAAATTTGCGGGCCGCCTCTTTAAAGGCATCCAATTGCTTGGCCTGAAACAGATAGGAAGGCACCAGCAGGCGCTTTCCCACGGACGAAGCGTAGCCGGGCATTTCGACATCAAAGCTGGCAGCAAGTGGTCCGTCGCTTGATTCCCAGCCCTCTACTTTCGAGAGTTTAATGATTGCTCCAGTGGGCAGCCAGTTCTGCAATTCATCTTCCAGGCTCTTCTTCTTTCCCGCTTCATCTGTATCAAGACCGTCCAGCCGGTGTTCGAGCGCCTCGCCACCTTCGAAGTTGACGGTAATCTCCCCTTTGAGATTGCCATCTGTATCCAGCGTCATGTCGGCAAGTCTTCGGGTAACCGCTTTGTCGTAGGGCGCAGCAGGCGCGGTAACAAAAGTACCGCCTTTCTTGTCCAGCTTCAACCCCGCAGCCGAAGTACGGATCCAGCGGAGGTAGCCGTAGGGGCAAAAACGGGTCCCAGGATCGAGATAAATGTCGTGGCCTCCCTGGCTGATGACGGCTATCTCGGTACTCAATTGACGCTTGGATAGCAGCGCTTTATCGAAGAATCTGTCCCTGCGGTCACTTACCTTCACAATTGACGCATCAAATCCGGCGGCGCGTGCAAGAGCCACCATGAGGCGCGTGATATCGTCACGGTAGCCGATTCCCCGCGACAGCACGTCGCCCACATTCTGGTCCGACTTAATGCTTTCCTTCTTCTGCTCCGCTTCGGTCCGCTCACGCTCGTAGGTCAGGTTTCTGACCTGCTGCGCGCGCGCGTAGAGCAGGCGCAATTTCTTGTCCGGGTCAGTCTCATTGCCAATGGCTGCGGCTGCGGCCTGGCTGATCTCCTTGCGATTGCCGATGAAGTGATCTACCTCATAATTCCATCTTTGGCCGGCGGTCTCCCAAAACTTGTCCGGGGTCTGACCTTCCGACCCGACATAAAAAAACCGCACTTGTGGTTTGAAATCTTCTTCCGGAGGCATATAACCTTCGGATTCAAACGCCGGCATGTTATCCAATTCCAGTAAGTATCTCCCGGCTTTCAGGGTCGGCTTAATATTGGGGGGCATGTGCGAGTAAATGACCGCCACCTGAAACCCGTCCTCAAAGCCCAGCAGGCGGCCGGCATAAGGATCCATGCGAAAACTTTCCTTCACCGTATAGAGCTCATGCTGAATAGTCCAATAGTTGTCGGTAATAATGAAGGGCCAGCCTATCTTGTATTTGTACTCAATAATGCTGCCGACCGTGACATCCGGCATAGTAAAAGTCTTGGCCAGGACCTTGATCCCTCGTCCCTTGATGAGCGTCTTCTCGAACGGTTTGCCGGAAAATTCGATGATCTTCCCGTCGGGGTGAATCGTGCGTGCTTTTAGCGCAGTGACGGAGCCACCCGGTGGCATTGCGATCTCCACGTCCGCATGGCGGTTGCCCTTTTCATTCAATATCTTGATTCGATGGTAGTAAAACTCCGTCTGTTCCTTGTCATCGATGTAGTCAGCGT
>JBARMK010000125.1:0-14698 GCA_049802395.1 Candidatus Angelobacter sp. | reverse complement strand
CGCTCCCGCCAGACCGGGCCCCTGCGTCACGGCTATTGCGTCAATGGATTCATACGTCTTGCCCGCTTCTGCCAGCGCCTGGCGCACCACCGGAACGATTGCCCGCAAATGCTCGCGTGATGCCAGTTCCGGCACCACGCCGCCGTAAGGCTGGTGCGTGGCAATCTGCGATGAGACCACGTTCGAGAGCAGCAACGCACCATCGCGCACTACGGCCGCAGCAGTCTCATCACATGAAGTCTCGATCCCCAGAATGTAACTCTCAGGCATATATCTAATATTATTGGATTTGCGGGGCTATAGCTCCCGAAAAACATTGAATCTCTCCTCTGAAAAAGCGCAGGAAGCTGTCATGATCGCGCGCGCGTTGCGGGAGCAGGGGTATTCTGCCTATCTCGTCGGCGGCTGCGTGCGTGATCTGCTTCTGGATCGCGAGCCGGCGGACTTTGATGTGGCCACCTCTGCAACGCCGGAGCAGGTCATGCAGCTTTTTCCGCAGACCTTCGCCGTGGGAGCGCAATTCGGCGTGGTGCTTGTGCCAGTCCGCCGCGACACCGATGGCGTTCGCGATAACTATTCCATCGAGGTCGCTACCTTTCGCAGTGACGGCGCTTATTCTGACGGCCGCCATCCTGACCAGGTACAGTTTTCCAAAGACGCGCGCATGGATGTGCAGCGCCGCGACTTCACCATCAACGGCCTGCTGCTCGATCCCGATACCCGCGAGGTGCTCGACTACGTGGGCGGCCGCGATGATTTGCAGCGCGGTGTCATCCGCACAATTGGCGAAGCTCATCAGCGATTCGCGGAAGACAAGCTGCGCATGCTTCGCGCTGTACGCTTTGCTGCCCGCTTCGGTTACACGATTGACGACAAGACCTTCGACGCTATCCGTGAGCTTGCCCCGCAAATTCATCAGGTCAGTCGTGAGCGCGTGCGCGATGAGATTCTCAAGATGCTTACAGAAGGACATGCGCGCCGCGCTTTCGAACTTCTCGACCAAAGCAATCTGCTGGAGCAAGTACTGCCCGAAATAAAAAAAATGCAGGGCGTGGCGCAGCCGCCGCAATATCACCCGGAAGGCGATGTCTGGATTCACACGCTGATGCTGCTCGACGGCCTCCCCGCCGGCTGCTCTAAAACTCTCGCTCTGGGAGCACTGTTGCACGATGTTGGCAAGCCGCCGACATTTCGCGTGGCGCCTGACCGCATCCGTTTTGATTCGCATGCTGAGATCGGGACCAAAATGGCTGCGGAGATCTGCCGCCGCTTCCGCCTTTCGAACGAAGACACCGGCCAGGTGCTCTCGCTGGTGGCCAACCACATGCGTTTCGCCGACGTCACGCGCATGAAAGACTCAACCCTCAAGCGTTTCTTCCGCCTGCCCCGGTTCGAAGAGCAACTTGAGCTCCATCGGTTGGACTGCATGAGCAGCCATCGCGACCTGAGCCTCTACGAATTCGCGAAAGAGAAATTCCACGCTCTGCCAGCCGAACAAATCCGTCCAACGCCGCTCCTCACCGGCGATGACCTGATCCAGGCCGGCTACCAGCCAGGACCGACGTTCAAGGAATTGCTGACCGCCGTGGAAGATGCCCAGATGGATGGGTCAATCAGGACGAAGGAAGAGGCGATGGCACTTGTACAGGAAAAGGCAAGAGAGCTTGCTTAGAGCTACTCCAATTTTGGGCAATTCCGGCGATTTCGGCAATCTCACCGCCCCTCCCCCAACCGTCACCTAGGATTCTAAAGTACTTATACAATCCATCCCAGGGTTGGTTGCTTTTCGGCTCAGATCCCCCGATTTCCCGATCACCGGATCACCCGATTCCTACAGCCCTCTGCCTGCGTCGCTCAGCCAGAACCCCACCACCCATAGACGCTTTGCTGCAAACAAAGGTTGAAGTGCAATTCGAAAGGCCTGTCAAAAGGCTGTCGATGCCCCTTTTTTCTCGTTATTTCGGGCTCAATCTCGCTGAACGCTAACTACTATTGTTGTCAAAGACCTTGCGCATCTTGGCGCTGTCACACTTTAGCGGATTCTCTTTATCGAATCAATAGCGAAAAGGGACAATGCCCTTATTCCAACGCAATCGTCTATTTCTTTCTCGCAAAGTGGCCGACGGGTAACCCATCCTTCCTGCCGAGTGCCCATCCTTTCCGCGCTTTTTGCGGAAAGGATAGGATTCGACACGGTATCCTTATTCATGATTCATGTTTCGGCCCACGAGACAAGTGTCAGGGCACGACTTGAGCGCCTGGTCCGAAGATGAGTGCAGCGAATCGAGGGCCGCGAAGTCGTGCCGTGAAAGCGCACAGAGAAGATCATTCCTTGCGCCGCAGGCCCGCGCGCAGCTGCTCCCATCAAGCTGGGTTTTTGGCTTGCTGGGACGAAAAGCAGCGGAGCGCGCACAAACATTCCTGTGCCGCAGCTACGGCGCCAAGCGCCCACTTCGGGTTTTCGCCGTGCCCCCGTATCTACGTGGCGGATTTCTTGCTCACAGCTTTCACTTAGTTGTCCCCTTCTCCCGATAATTGAAATACCCCCACACCTGCTCGCTCATTCGGCCAATCGCATCTTCCAGTTCGCTGTAATATCCGCGATGGTGCGCCGAGAAAAACACCACCACCACGCGGGCGCCAGGAGTTTCAATAAAACCCACATCGTTGGCGATATACGGGGGAAAGTCGCCGGTTTTGTGCGGCGTTTCCACATCGTCCGGCATAAAGCGTGGAATGCGAGTGCGCATCTGCTGCTGCCCCATCATGCGCAGCATCTCTTTACAGGATTTTTCGCTGGCGGCCTTATTCGTCGCCATCATCTCCAGCAGCTTGCCCATATCGCGCGCGCTGGAAAGCCCAAACGGGTGCTTGCCCTCAAAATGAAAGCGCTCCACGTCGGCATCGGTCAGCTTTTCGGGAAAGCCTTTAGTAAACAGCTCTTCTGGCCCAAACTTCGCATAGCTGGGATCGCCGGCTTCCGCCAGCGCGCGGAACCAGTCAAAACTCGTGCCTGTCGCATTGATCGAATTCAGCCCAAGCTCGTGCATGGTCTGGATAACGTGCGCCGGGCCGCCCGCGCGGGCAAACGCCATGTCAGTGCCGGAGTTGTCGCTCTGAATAATCATCAGCTCCAGCGCATCGCGAAAGCTCAGGCTCAGGCCGGGATCGAGCGTGCGCAGCACTCCGGTGCCAAAGCGCTTGTCCGCGGTCTTCATCGTAAAGCGTTCAGCTGTGTTGATCTTGCCCGCGTCCACCTGCCGGTAAACGTCGACCAGGAGAGGAATCTTGATCGCTGACATAGTGTCCATGGCCTTGTCCGCGTTGATGGCGATCTCTTCGCCCGTATCGAGCGACTTGATGTAGATGCCCCAGTCAGCGCTCACGCCGGAGGAGATCTGCTCCAGCTTCTGCTTGAGCAGGTCAATGGGTTTGGGAGCGGGAGAGGTTTGGGCAAAGGCGGACAGAGCAGACAGCAGGATAAATACAGCTTTGGCAGAATTGAATTTCATTATTTTCACCACGAAGACACAAAGGTTCACTAAGGTGAAGCATTTTACTCTTCTTGGTATTCGTT
The DNA here is from genome assembly GCA_049802395.1 of Candidatus Angelobacter sp. Taxonomy (GTDB): domain Bacteria; phylum Acidobacteriota; class Terriglobia; order Terriglobales; family Acidobacteriaceae; genus Angelobacter. The sequence continues at coordinate 11,121 of JBARMK010000125.1, read as the reverse complement.
CAAGGCCGTTGTTCCCTTTGTATCTGATTCCGCCGCTAAAAAAGACTCTCCAGATCACAAGCACCATGGACAATGCGAAGGACGACCAGCTCTTGTCTCGGAATCGGTAGAACACAAGATGCCTGGGGAAACGGGGCACCGGCATTCGTCGTACGCCTTCCAACTCGACAGCTTTGAAAGAGCAAGGCGCGCCGGCAGCAGGATTCGTTGTCATGCGCAGCAGGATCGAACTCACAGCCTGCTCCCATTTTCGGGCCAGTTTCATTCCCGATCTTTCGCGATACCAGGCAGCCTGCTCAAGAATGTCATTGACCGCGGCATCGGTCAGGACGATCTGGCTTGGCTTTTTATGAGACCTAGAATCCTTGTCCCCGGATCAGGCTCATAGGATCAGGTACGGCGGGCCCTCCGCGGCCTGAAGCGGCTGCCTCTTCCACCTTGTCACCCTCGCCCGGCGCCAGAAAGAGGTTCTCTTCCAGGCCGTGCTGGCGGGTATATAGATCATGGTAGCGTCCCTGCAACGCCAGCAACTCGGCGTGCTTGCCCCGCTCCACGATCTTGCCTGCCTCAACCACCAGAATCTGGTCGGCCTGGCGGATGGTAGACAAGCGGTGCGCGATCACGAAGGTGGTACGGCCCTCCATCAGGTATTTGAGGCCCTGTTGAATGTAGGCCTCTGACTCGGAGTCCAGACTCGAGGTCGCTTCGTCGAGGATCAGTATCTTTGGGTCAGCCAGCACGGCGCGCGCGATCGAAACGCGCTGCCGCTGGCCGCCGGAAAGCTTCACCCCGCGCTCGCCGATGATGGTGTCATACTTGTCGGCAAAGCGCTCCGCGAACTCGTCTACGTGGGCGATGCGGCAGGCCTCCAGGATCTCCTGTTCTGTGGCCTGGGGCCGGGAAAAAGCGATGTTTTCGCGGATGGAGCCATCAAACAGAAACGAATCCTGCAACACCACGCCCAGCGCGCTCCGGTAAGAATCCAGGCGCACGGTGCCGACGTCAACACCATCCACAGTAACCCGGCCGGAGGTTGGTTTGTAAAAGGCGGCCACCAGGCCAATGATGGTTGACTTGCCCGAACCTGAAGATCCTACCAGCGCCGTCACCGTTCCCGGCAGCGACTCAAAACTCACGTCTTCCAGGACCGGCTTGCCCGGCTCGTAGGAGAAGTTAACGTGCTCAAAATTGATAGCGCCGTGGATTCCGGGCAGCACAGTCGTGCGGTTCGGATCGGCGTCCTCCCGATTCTCGGCCAGAACTTCCTGCGTCCGGTCCAGGCCGGCCATCGCCTCCGTGATCTGCGTACCAATGCTGGCGATCTGCGCTACTGGCGCCACCATGAAGCCCATGAACATGGTGTAGCTGAAAAGCTGGCCCACCGTCATGTGCCCGGCCAGAATCTGCTTCGCTCCCATATATGTGATCGTGGCGCCCACCACGCCCAGCACCACATTGGAGATCAGGCCCATCATCGACATGGCCGTCAGCGTTTTCAGAACGTTGTTCAGCAAACGCTGTACGCCACCGCTGAAGACTCCGGCTTCGCGCTCTTCGGCGTGGTAACCCTTGACCACGCGTACGCCGCCCAGAGACTCCGTGAGCCTGCCAGTGACCTCAGCGTTGATCTTGGAACGCTCGCGGAAGATTGGCCGGATGGTCTTGAAGGTGCGCCCCAGCGCTACCATCAGCACCAGGAGAAAGCCGATGGCGATTGCCGTCATCTGCGCATTGAATTTCAAAAGCACGCCCAGCGCCAGCACCGCCGTCAGCACGCCTCCGCAAAACTCCACCAGTCCGGTGCCGATCAGGTTGCGCACTCCCTCTACATCGGTCATGATCCGCGCGACCAGGGTGCCGGTCTTGTTGCCGTCATAGTAACTGAGCGACAATCGCCCCACATGCTCCTGCACGCGGCGGCGCAGTTCGGCAATCAGCCGCTGCGCTTCCTTGGATAACAACTGCGTCAACGAAAACGACGTGATCCCCTGGATGAACGTGGCCGCGAGCACGGCGCCAACCAGGGGCAACAACAAGTCCGGCCTGTGCTTGTTAATAACATCATCGATCAGGAACTTAGGAGACAGCGGCAGCATGAGTCCGCACAGCCGCCCTATCAGAAGCAGCAGAAAGCTGAAAACCAGCTTGCTGCGGCGCGGACGCACCAACTCGCGAATCATGGGCCACACGGATTTCAACTGTGCGGCGGCGGATTTCTTCTTCTTTTTCGGATCAGCTTCAGGGGCCAAGGTGACAACTCCATCACAATACTCTTACTAGATTACAGGCTATTGGCGGGAGTTTCGGAAATTGTTGGTACCTGCCCAAATGGCTAGTCCATTGGAGCTGTTGACTATCCTGCCTTCCCGTAGCAGCATGGTGCCGGCAACTTAAAGGAGAAGACTATGGGTAAAAAGATTTTGGCCGCGGTCCTGGGAGGTTTGGCATTCTTTTTCTGGTCGTATATTGCACACGACCTTCTCCCGTTGGGTAAAGCCGGCATAAAAGAAATCCCCAACGAGCAAGCAGTCCTGACTTCCATGAAGGCGAATATGCCCGACGAAGGCCTCTATTTCCTTCCTGGCCTGGGTATTCCAGATAACGCCACGCGTGCGCAACAGAGCGCTGCCATGGAAGCGCGCATGCACAAGGTTGAGACCGGGCCGTCGGGCCTGCTGGTGTATCACCCTTCACTCAAGTTTTCTTTTGGGAAGGCGCTGGCCATTGAGCTTGGAACCAACATCTTGCAAGTCCTTTTGGCGGTGATCTTGCTCGGCCAGACGACTCTTGCAAGCTTTGCCTCGCGATGGAGATTTGTGACGCTGGCCGGAATCCTGGCTGCGATTAGCACCAACATTTCCTACTGGAACTGGTACGGCTTCCCGGGCGCTTACACGCTGGCTTATATCTGTACAGTGGCGATGGGCTTTGTTGTCGCAGGGCTGGTGGTGGCGGCGATCATCAAGCCTGGCGCGGCAGTAACTAGCAGGGCGGCGAGAGCGTAAAATTTTGCTGGTCCGTCAATGAGGGCCCAACCATGCCGATGCAATACGAATACACTGCGATTTCTGAAGAGCAGGTGCCGCGTGCTGCCAACCCCATGTTTCAGCACCTGCTCGATACTTACGCCAGTGAGACCAGCAAAGTAATCAGCGTGTGGCAGCAGTTCAGCCCGGACAACATGGCGTTTAAGCCCGCGGAGCGTTCCAGCAGCGTGCTGGACATCATGAAGCACCAATTGCTATCCGAACGGCGCTTCTTCGCCGAGTTCATCGGGCTGGGCGGCGAACCGGAAGCAGCCGCCCTCATGCCGCCGGAACTCACGCCTGCGGGTTTTTGCCGCCGTCATGAGGAGTTATGTAAACCGCGACTGGCGCGCATGGCCGGACAGGAACAAGCGTGGTGGCTGGAAGTTGTCCCCTTCTTCGATGTGCGGCGGCAGCGGATATGGGTATTCTGGCGTCGCGTTCTGCATACGGCGCATCATCGTACACAGCTCAGCGTGTATTTGCGGCTTCTGGGCAAGCCGGTCCCTTCAAGCTATGGCCCCACTGCGGATGTAACATGGAAGGGCGCCGATCCCACGCGCACTGTAGAAGCGGCGGGCAGAAAATAGACGCAGTATTTCGGTAATTGCATACTTGACTGACCACCGGGCTAAAGAACACGCTCCTTGCGCTCCGGTCCCTGGACTTCCCGGGCACGCTTCGACCATTGCCAAAGACCGCCTGTGACCTCCGCCGGCAGGCGATACCCCAATTGCCGGGCAAGCATCACAATCTGCCCCCGGTGATGACCTTCGTGGGCGACGAAATAGCTGAGAACGTGACCAACGTCGAGGGGAAGGTTACGCCACACATAACATGACGAGCCGGGAATGCTTCCCCCTTGATCACAACCGAACTTTAGCAGTCCCCAGATGCCCGTGCTACTACGCTGCAGTGCAGGAATAAGGTCCTTAGGTTTCACTTTGTGCCGGTCGACGCTCCGCGGCACTGCAAAGCCGTGCTCGCTGCCCAGCGTTTTGATCCACATACAGCGAGCATTGTGAATGTGGCCGGCAAGCATCCTGATGGTGCGACGTGGTGCTCCAGGCAACTTGGCGTCCAAGAGTTCGGCGGGCAAATGCTCGACTAGAAAAACGGTTACCCGATTATTGGTCTTCCACGCGTCAAGAATCGTATCTCGCAGGTTGAGTGGAGCCGGCATACCGCACCTCTTAAACGGTTCGTTATTTCTTTCGGTAGCGATTGAACTGGTGATCGCCCACGCGACGGCAACTCATCCATCGCCACCACGGCGCATTTTCTTTGGTGAAGCCGGGAAACATGAATGTGGTGGGGCGCAGGTTGAGCGTGCCGCTCTTCTCCCCGGCCGATAACTCCTGTTCCGGCGGCGCCATCAGGCCGATTTCCACCGGCGATACAGTTACAAACTTCTCGTCAATCAGTCCGGCGCGCGCCATGCTGCCATAAAGTGTTGGCCCGCCTTCACAGAGCAAATGCTGTATACCCATCTCTGCGCGCAAGAAGCGCATGGCCTGCGCTAAATCAACGGTCTTGTCCTGACCAGCGACGATCACTAGCGTCTTTGGGTCTCGTATCTTCAGCCGCGCTGCGCCTGCGGCGGTGGTAAGAACAAAGGCCTGCATCTGATCGCTGTCGAACACGCGGTAAGCGCGCGGATCGATAGCCGCGGATGCCGTTACAAAGATCACCATCTCCTGCTTGCGCCCCAAAGCCGTTCGCAGTGCGCGGAGAGATTCGTTTTCAATGCGATACACCGGTCCGCGTCCGCCGTTCACGTCGGGAAAACTAAGAGTTTCTTCCATCAGAGTGTTTACGCCCATGAGGATAGCGTCAGCATGCGCGCGCAATAAGTCCATCAACCAGCGGTCCTCAGCCGATTGTGAAATATCGGCTCCGCTGGCGTGGCGGCCCTTAAAAGATGCTATTCCGTCAATGGACTGTACAAAGTTGGCGAATGTCCATGGTCGTTCGCGGTGCGGCCCGGAAAAGCCCAGTTTGCCATAGGGCGCTAAACTGAGATGGTCGATCGCGGACGGTTCGGCGTCGTCAAAGAGTACCTGGAAATTGCGCACGCGTCTGATGGTACGCGCAAGGATAAAGGAAGCGCTACTCTCAGGATGGCACGGTCGTGCCCCTAATCTTCGCCGTTCAAAGCTGAACAACTTTTTCCGGGGTCAACTGTCTTTTTGCGCGAAGGATTGTAGGTGCGCCAAGAATGCCCGCTGGACACGGCTGAGATAACGACCTTTGAGCGTGGCTACGCCGACGGTGCGCGAGGCGCGCTCATCGGTCACCACGACGAAGCTGCAATCCGGTCTCGGTTCCTGGGCCATCTCGGGCACAATGGAAATTCCCAGGCCGGCCCCGACCATCGCCATAATGCTGCTGAACTGCCCGCTTTCAAAGACAATATGAGGCGTCACGCGCGCGCGCTTGCAGACTTCGATGGCCGTGTCACGAAAACAATGCTCCTCACGTAGCAAAAGGAAAGGCTGATCGCGCAGGTCCTTAAGCATTAGCTTGCGTTTCTTGGCCAGGCGATGGGCCCGCGGCAGCAAGGCAAAGAGGCGTTCGGTGCGCAGGTGAAACGTTTCCACGTCATGGCCGCGCATGGGCATCGCCAGAATGGCAAGATCGATCTGTCCGGCGCGGAGCCGGTCCATCAAGCGTACGGTTACATCTTCCAGCACGGTGATGTTCGCCTGAGGATATTTGCGCGAGAAAAGCGCCATTGGCAGAGGAAGAAAATAGGGCGCAATCGTGGGTATTACGCCGATGCTGACGGGTCCGGAAACTGAGGACTGCCGCTCTGCCACTTCGTCCTTGGCCGCCTTGAGCTCCACCAGAATGGCGCGCGCGCGCGGCAAAAACACCTGGCCGGAGCCGGTTAGCCGTACCGTGCGCCCCAGCCGGTCAAACAGGCGCACGCCCAGCTCTTCCTCCAGTTTCATGATCTGTTGTGACAGCGAGGGTTGGGCCACCTGCTCCCTTTCGGCCGCCCGCGTGAAACTTCCGGATTCTGCAACCGCGCAAAAATAGCGCAGCTGATGCACTTCCATAGTTATTACCTATCAAACACAGGCCAATTATATATTGGACAGATGAATGAATCATCACTATTTTGAGAGCAGATTTGATGACTCTCGTCTTCCGGCTGGGGGGCCGGGGCGTGAGCACATCCGTAATCCTCGGCTGAATCATGTCTATGATCAATGTCCAGGAAACGTTCCTGAATGGCGCTTTAGCGGGCGGCAAGCACATCACCGTGCACCTGCTGAACGGCGCCAAAGTCTCGGGCAACGTTCGCTCATTTGACAAGTATTCCATCGTCCTTGAGACCACTACTCAAGAGCAGCTCATCTTCAAGCATTCTGTCTCCGCTCTTCTGGTTTGTTGCAAGAACAAACGTTGCACCGCAACATGCCAGTCCTCCAAGCCCAGCGAATAACTGCTTCGCTTTTCTCTATAAGTCCCGTCTAGCTTCAGGTCGACGAATTTCGGGCAAAATATTGCTCCTTGAATGAGCACGCCGCGGAGTGCAACTGAGCGCCGGGGGTACTATGATTTAACTATCAGGGTGGAACCAGATGACGAAACCCATGCCTGCTGTCTTCATCGGCCATGGCAATCCGATGAACGCATTGCTCCGCAACCGATATACCGAATCCTGGACAGCTTTAGGGAAGAGCATCGCGCGTCCTAAAGCGGTACTGTGTATCTCCGCGCACTGGTTTGCGCCCGGCACGGGCGTTACTATCACCACCGCTCCCCGGACCATTCACGACTTTGGCGGGTTTCCTCGCGAGCTATATGAGGTGCAATACTCTGCGCCGGGAGATCCCGCGCTGGCGCGCAGGGTTCAAGAGATGCTTGCGCCCATACCGGTCACGCTCGATACAAGCTGGGGGCTGGACCATGGTGCGTGGGCGGTGCTCTGTCATATTTATCCCCGTGCGGATGTTCCAGTCGTTCAACTCAGCATTGATGAAACCCAGCCTCCGGCTTTCCACTATGAAATTGGACGCCGTCTGTCCTCCCTGCGCGACGAGGGAGTTCTTATTGTGGGCAGCGGCAACCTGGTGCATAACCTGCACGCGTATGCGTGGGGCAGGCATGCGGTTGAACCGTTCGAATGGGCCGTTCGTTTTGAACTAGAGGCGCGCGAGATGTTGCTGGCCTCGGAACACCGTCCTCTAATCGCCTATGAGAAGTTGGGGCGCGACGCCCAGCTTTCTATCCCCACCCCCGATCACTATCTGCCTCTGCTTTACGTGATTGCTACACGCCAGGCTGCGGAACCGGTTTCCTTCCCGGTTGAAGGAGTTGACGGCGGATCGATTTCCATGCTGTCTGTTCAGGTGGGATAGTCTGGCCAAGAAGGATCAAAATGAGAAAAACCTGCACCCCTTGCCCGTCGTGCGACTAACGGCCAGAAGCTATTTTCCGGCGTTGGCGCTGTGCCCAATGCCCATTTCGGTATTCATCCAGCGGTCAACCAGTTTCTGCAGGCAGGCTTGTCCGCAGAGATGTTTAGCGGCAGAATCATGGGCCAGCAGGTTTTCCCAGGGATAGACCTTGAAAAGATGGCGTTCCGGCGCTTCCGGATGAGGACTGTAGAGTTCGCTCCAGGCCAGCCACCAGTGGTCGACGGTTCCCTTTTGCTTGCCGCAAATATCGCAATTGAACGTCTCGGTCCAGGTCAAACCGGTTACCTCATCCTTTGATTTGGACTTTCTCACCAAAAGCTAGCTTACATCGACTGCCGCCGTTTTCTGCCATTTTGTTCCGGGCAAATGGTCACTTTTACAGAATTTCATATCCCCCAGAGGCATTGGTCTGCCTTTTACACAGCCGTCCACAGGAGTTCCACAAAGATTTTGCCGGACATTCATGAACCTTCAACAATTGTTGGATTAAGATGGCGCGAGAAAACATGCAGCACAACAGATTCTGAGCTTGCATTTCCCAAGTTCACGATTATTATGGGTGCCCGAGTTCCCGGTTCCCGCCAGCGAAGTCCCTCACAGGAGAGAAAGCAATGATGTCACGCTTTTGGAGTTCAATTCAACGGCTAGTAACAGTAACGCTCCTCGTCGCGAGTTTCGGCGCGTTGCTGTATGCGCAGTCCACCACCGATGGCGCCATCGGCGGCACTGTCTATGACACCAACGGTGCTGTGGTAGCAAACGCTAAAATTGTGGTTCATAACAACGGTACGAACGCGGAAAAAAACCTCACCACCAACTCTTCCGGTTACTACCGTGTCACTAATCTGCCGTCCGGGACATATACCGTCACCATCAACCAGCAGGGTTTTTCTCCTTACAAGGCTGAGCAGGTAATCGTACAGGTTGGAAGCATCACCGACATTTCTCCACGCTTAGGCGTGGGTAGCACCACAGAGACGGTAAATGTCACTGCCGAAGCGCCACAAGTGAACACCACTTCTGCCGATTTTGCGCCGACGTTGGACCAGGAGGCGATTTCCAATCTGCCCATTAATGGCGGACGCTGGTCCAATTTCGCGATGCTCACCCCTGGCGTAGTCAGCGACTCCAACGGCTTTGGGCTGCTAAGCTTTCGCGGCATCAGCACACTGCTGAACAACAACACCGTGGACGGCGCGGACAATAACCAGGCATTTTTTTCTGAAGAGCGTGGCCGCACTCGCGCCGGTTATTCGACTCCAAAATCAGCTATTGACGAATTCCAGGTTAACACCTCGAACTATTCTTCTGAGTACGGCCGGTCCGCCGGTGGCGTGATCAATACTGTCACCAAGAGCGGCACCAACGGAATTCACGGTGAAACGTACTTTTATGATCGCGACAACGTTTGGGGCGCCTCCAATGCTTTTACCGCAATCAGCGTCCCTACCTCCACGCCAGGAGTGTTCGCGTCACAAAATTTCAAGCCAACTGACTGGCGAAAGATGGCCGGCGGCGCTGTAGGCGGACCGGTTGTCAAGGACAAGGTGTTCTTCTTTGTGGCCTACGATTGGTACCACCGCAACTTCCCCGGAGTAGCAGTGGCCAGCAATCCCGGTGGCCCAAATGGCTTCTTCGCACCGCAGACCACTTCATCTGCCAACATTGTCACTTTGGCAAGAAACCTGAACAATCTGAGCGGCTCGGCCACGCCCACAGCAGGCCAACTAGCTGCCGCGCTTAACACCTACAACACGGACTTGGCAGGTCTGAACACCATGCTCGGTCAGGTTCAACGCACCGGAGAGCAGGAAATCTTCCTGCCTAAAATTGACTGGAATATAAACGCCAAGAACCATGCATCGTTTTCGTTCAACCGTATGCGCTGGGCATCTCCCGCCGGCATTCAAACCGCGGCTACCGTTACCCGCGGAATAGCAAGCTTCGGTGACGATTTTGTGAAGGACACCTGGGGTGTGGCAAAGCTGAACACCTTCTTTACACCCAATATAGGTAACGAACTCCGGTTCCAATACGGCCGCGACTTTGAATATGAATTCAGCCAGCAGCCAACACCTTACGAACTCGCAAACCTGGTGAACGCCCCCACCTTCCACAATCCTCTGGGGCTGCCACCCACGGTCAGCATTACCAACGCATTTACCTTCGGCGTTCCCAACTTCCTGCAACGGTCAAAATTCCCTGATGAGACCAGGACACAGATCGCCGACACAATGAACTGGACCCGCGGCAAGCACACCCTTAAGTTCGGTGTGGACTTCAGCCATGTAAACGATAATTCCCAGAATCTGTTCAACGGCTTTGGCAGCTACAGCTACGGCAGCCTGGTAAGTTACATGACTGATCTCAACATACAAAATGGCTGCTCCGGAAAACCCTGCTACAGCAGCTTCAGCCAGGGCCTGGGCCTTCCCGGGCTTGAGTTCAACACCAACGACTATGCAGTGTTTGCCCAGGACGACTGGCGAATCATTCCGCGTCTGAGTCTTTCGCTTGGTTTGCGCTGGGAATACCAGCAATTGCCGAATCCGGTCAGCAGTCTGATTAACCCAGCAGTGCCCCAGACCGCCCAGTTACCCAGTGATACCAACAACTTTGGTCCTAGGGTTGGATTTGCCTGGGACATCATGGGTACCGGAAAAACGGTTGTGCGCGGTGGATACGGCCTCTATTATGGCCGCGTCATCAATTCCACAATTTTCAACGCCCTGATTACAACAGGAGCGCCGGGCTCACAGGTCTCTCTTTCGTTCTCTCCCACCAGTTCGAGCAATCCAGGCGGTATCACCCCGGTGTTCCCGTCTATTGTGACGAATCTTACTGGCGCGGGCAGAAATGTAGCTTTCTTCGATCCTAACTTCCAGAACCCTCTGATCCAGCAGATGGATCTCACTCTGGAGCGCGACCTGGGTTGGGGAACGGTGGTTTCGGTCAGCTATCTGGGAAGCCTGGGACGCCATTTGCCCAACTTTACCGACACAAATATCTGCACCGCGGTAAGCGTGCCTGCTCCCACCTGCGTCGGTCCTCGATCAATAAACTATACGGTAGTCGGCGCCGGTCTACTTCCAAACGGCGCCACATTCACCGAGCCGTTGTATACGCAGCGCGCGAACCCGGCTTTTGGTTCGATGTCAGAAATCTTCAGCGGGACCAACAGCAGCTATAACGCTATGGTAGTTCAGGTGAACCACCGCCTGAGCCACAACATCCAGTTCAACGCCAACTACACCTGGTCTCACGCTATCGATTATGGCCAAAACCAGAGTACGTTCTCTGACACCAACGACTTGCTTTTGCCGGCTTCTGTCCCCAACGCTGTGCTGGCCGAAAAAGGCAATTCGATCTATGACATTCCCAATCGCTTTGTGGTCGATGCGATCGTGACCTCTCCCTGGAAACGGACCGGATGGATAGGATTCGTTACCAATGATTGGCAGATTGCTCCGATCTTCCAGATTCAGAACGGTGTACCGGTAAATCTGCTCACCACGAACTCACCGGGCGTCGTGCAAACGATAGGGACCACGAACTCTATCCTCGGTGGCCTCGGGTCAAGCATCAACGGCTCAGGCGGCGCGGCCCGTCTTGAACAAATTGGACGCAACACGTTCCGGCAACCCACTACCTGGGTCCCCGATCTG
>JBARMK010000124.1:0-3478 GCA_049802395.1 Candidatus Angelobacter sp. | reverse complement strand
CCTCTGAACCCCCGCATACCGGCACGTTTGACGCGTGGATGAACGGCTGGGGCACTACAACTACTGACACTGTCATGCAACAAGTCGCCATACCCGCCAATGTTACAGCGGCCACGTTCAGCTTCTGGCTGCACATCGATACCGCTGAAACCACGACCACCGCAGCTTTCGATACCTTGCAGGTGCAGGTCCGCAATTCGGCGGGCACTGTGCTCCAGACGCTGGCAACATTCTCCAACCTGAATCATGCCACCGGATATCAACAGCACACATTCAGTCTCGCCTCCTTCGCCGGACAGACGATTCAGGTCTTTTTCGTCGGGCAGGAAGACTCCTCGTTGCAGACCTCATTTGTACTGGACGACATTTCACTCAAGGTAACTCAATAGGAGAAACTATGAAGAGACTCGTATTTGGCACGCTGTTGCTTGCTGGCTTGACAATGCCTGTGTTTGGTCTGCAACAGGTCAATAAGTCCCCGGATGCGCCGTCCGCCCTTGACCGGCCTGCAGAACCGAACTTTGTTTTTGATGATGATGGCGGCAAGGCACAGATTGTGCCGCCTGACTTCGCCATAGCAGGACCAAAGACGTTCCACGGCGGCGCGGTCCTCGCGTCGGCACAACAAGTGAGTATTTTCCTGGGCGCTGGCTGGGGCGACCAGCAATTTCGCGGGCGCGAAGCCTCCCTGTTGGACATCACGGCCACCCCGGGAAACACGCATTTAGCGGAACTGCAAAAGCACAACGTCAAGACGCTGCGGGCCTCGCCGCGATTGGAGGACTTTAGCGATCTCAGCAAAGCCAGGGTGAATGACCTGACCATTCAGCAGAAGCTCTCGGACTTGTTGCAAAGTAAGGCCATTCCGGCGCCGGCGGCCGGCACGGTCTATGTCATCTTTCTTGCTCCGGGCATAGACTCAACCTTGGGCGCAAACAAAGCTGGCGTCGATTACGTGGCTTATCACAACTTCGTCAACCTGGAAGCCGGTGAAATTCATTATGTAGTGGTGCCCTTCCATCAGGACGCGCAGCAGCACACCGCTGCAGCGGCACGGGCCTTTACGGAAACTGCCCTGAATCCGAACGGACAGGGCTGGTTCTGAGCAGAACTCTCTGAGACAAACAAGAGGAGGAGCTAGTGCTTCTCCTCTTCGTCTTCTTCTTTGTCGCTGCCCGGATGTTCTTTGATCCATTTCGCCGCCCTGAGCTGTGCGCGTTTTCTCCGTGCTGCAGGAATGGAAGCTTCCAATTTGTCTGCTTCTCTCTTGCTCTCGTTTGATCCGAACCGGGCGCCAATGCTGAACCACGTAAAGGCCATGTCCCTGTTCGGGCCGCATCTGCTCAAATAAAGTCTGCCAAGTTCGTACATTGCCTGCGCCTGGCCGTGCCCAGCCGCTTCTTCATACCAGTGGACCGCCACTGGACAATTGCCCTGGCCCGCAAACTCTCTCGCCAGCTCCAACTGCGCTGCCGGCTGCTCCTGTTGTGCTGCCTTGGCATACCAATTGCGCGCTGCTTCAGCATCTTTGTTTATGCCAGCACCGTCGTCGAGCGCCCTGGCCAGATGGAGCTGCGCCTCCGCATTTCCCTGCGTTGCCGCCTTGGAATTCCAGTCGGCGGCCTGTGCCGGATCCGCGGGCACTCCAAAGCCGCGCTCATACATAAAGGCAAGGTTCCGCTGGGCCCGTGGGTCGCCCTGATCGGCGGCTTTGCCCTCCCAGATGAGCGCTTTCGCATAATCGATCGAAACGCCTCGGCCGTAAAGATAAATTCGCCCAACCTCATATTGGGCTGGCGCGTATCCTTGGCCGGCTGCCTCGGTAAGCAAACGTATAGACTCTTTTCCATTGGGCTGCACATGCTGTCCCAGGTCATAGCAAAAAGCCAGCGCCGTCTGTGCGACAGGATCTTTGGCGGCAGCTCTTTGCTCCACAGCAGCAAAATCTTTCGAATCGCGCGGGCAGACAGCGGGTTTGTCTGTCTGCGCCAGTGCAGTCATACAACTCGCTGTCATAAGTACAAACAACCAAAGCTTGCAAGGTGAGCTCATACGTTGCTTCTCGGGAACGGTAAGTATAGTTTGCCTTGAGCCACCTGTCCCAAACACTTTGTAGTTTCACTCTTTCTTAATATTCCCAAAACGAAATGCTCACCATTCCCATGCTCCGCAAATCTAATCCTCCAGTACAAGACATACATAACGCCGGAGAGTTACAATTTCTGGGTTTCTCGTAATGCTGTGATTCCGTTCCGCCATCATGGAGGCATCCCGTGGACGATCTGCCTGACAAACCTTCAAAAACTGACAACCCCAGCAAATCTAAAAAGCCCTCTTCAGCCAGCTCTGGAGTTTCCAGACGAGATTTTCTGAAAATCTCGGGGGTCTCCGCTGCTGTTCCGCTCGTAACTCAAGTCGGAGCGTTTGCGCTGGCTGAGGGTGAGATCGCGACGCAGGGGCCAGGCAAGGTCCCGGTGTCACTTAATGTGAATGGCAAGAATCTTAAGGCTTCACTGGAACCCCGGGTCACATTGCTTGACGCTTTGCGCGACCAGTTTGATCTTACCGGCGCCAAACGTGTATGCGATCGCGGCACCTGCGGGGCCTGCACGGTACTCATGGACAACAAGGCCGTCTATTCCTGCTCCGTGCTCGCCATCGACGCGCAAAATCATCAGATCACGACCGTTGAGGGACTGGCAGAACCGGGCCATCTTCATCCTGTGCAGCAAGCGTTCGTTGACAATGACGGTCAGCAGTGCGGCTTCTGCACGCCAGGATTTGTCGTGGCGACCAAAGCATTTCTCGACCAGCATCCCAACCCGACGCCGGAGCAGATCAAACACGGACTGGGCGGGAATTTCTGCCGTTGCGGCACCTACGCCGGAATACGCGCCGCTGTAATGCAGGCGGCAAAGACGAAAGGAGCTTGATCCATGGCCGACGACAACACCAAATATGGATGGCCCGCGGCAGAGCAAAGGTCATTGATCGGCAAGCGCATTTCCCGGGTGGACGGCCCGGACAAGGTTTCCGGTCGCGCCAAGTACACCTATGACGTGCATCGCCCTGACATGCTTTTCGGCAAAGTGGTGCGCTCTCCATACGCGCACGCTAAGGTTGTGAGCGTGGACACCTCAGCGGCGGAAAAGATGCCCGGAGTGAAAGCCGTGCACGTGGTTCAGGAGCCCGGCGGCGAAATTCATTGGGCCGGCGATGACGTGGTCGTGGTGGCGGCGGTGGACGAACTCACCGCCGCAGACGCCGCACGCGCAATCAAAGTTGAGTACCAGCCGCTGCCGCACTTTGTCGATGATTTCACACAGCCACAGAATGTGGCGGAAAGCACAGGCCCCCTCTCGCCGCGTGATCTTTTTCAGATGTTCAACAATGATGCACCCGACGAAGAGGTCATCGCTACGGTGCAAAAGCGCGGGCTCGCTTTCAAAGTGACGCCGGACATGGTCCAGCGCATGAA
>JBARMK010000123.1:0-16807 GCA_049802395.1 Candidatus Angelobacter sp. | reverse complement strand
CCGTTATTGCCGAGCAATTCGGTTACCGTGCCGCCTCCGTTCGAAACCGTTATTGTCACCGTCGCAGAGGTGCCCACATTGCCGGCAGCATCGAACGCCTTGGAAACAATGCTATGGGACCCATTGGCCACGGTAGTAGTGTTCCAATTGAAGGAGAGGGATGTCGCGTTGGTAGTGCTGGCCACAATGCCGCCATCAATCAGAATCTGCATCTGAGTTACACCCACATTATCTGAAGCCGTGGCATTGATTGCGACCGTGCCGGAGACAGTTGCTCCGTTTGCGGGCGCCGTTATGGAAGTTGCCGGAGGCGTGGTATCAGTTCCAGGCGTGGTGACGTTCAAGGCGAAATCGTCAACCACGAATGAAGTCTGCAGGATCGAGTCCTCCTTGCCTTGCAGGAAAATCTGGATGGTTTGGCCTTTGAATGAAGTCAGATCAAAGGTCTTCTGCTGATACCCGGTAGCGTGATTTAGGTTGGAGAATGTCGCCAGCGTGGAAAGCACGGTCCCTGCGGTATTGCGCACCTGCACGGTGAGAGTATCAAAGGCCGTGGTGGTGCTGGTTTCAGCGGTATCAATGTGCAGCCAGAACGTGAGCGTGGCCGCGGTGGCGTTGGCAGCTATGGTGGCCTGCTGCATGATGGAATCGATAGTCGTAGCGCCGTGACCGTCGAGCCACGCATCCCACGTGCCGGAGTGAGATGGTTCGGTGCTGGTGCTGTTGATGATCCGGTTCGTTGTCTGAGTTGTCGTTACGGTCCATGGCGCGGGACTTGCGGACCCGTTTTCAAAGCCGGGATTGCCCAGCACTTGCGTCGTGCCTCCACCTCCTGCGGCAACAACCGTTAAAGCAATCGTGGTTGTGTGCGTTACGGAGCTGCCGGTAGCGGTTACGGTCACGTTTGATGTTCCCGTGGTTGCGGTGCTGCTGGCCGAGAACGTGAGAGTTGAGCTGCCGCTGCCGGGCGCGGCGATGGAAACCGGACTGAAGCTGGCGGTCACGCCCGACGGCAGACCGGAAGCCGACAAAGATATGGCGGCGTTGAAGCCACCGCTCACCGTGGTCGAAATCGACGAACTGCCCGAGCCGCCCTGCGTAACGGAAACACTGGTTGGAGACGCGCTCATGGTGAAGTCCGGTGTCGCCGACGACGGATTCACCGTCAGAGCGATGACCGTGGTGTGGGTCACAGCTCCGCCAGTTGCGGATACGGTTACATTCACTGTTCCCGTGGTTGCCGTGCTGCTGGCCGTAAACGTGAGGGTTGAGCTGCCGCTGCCCGGCGCGGCAATAGAAGCCGGATTAAAGCTGGCAGTCACGCCGGCCGGAAGACCGGAGGCCGAGAGAGATACGGCAGAGTTGAAGCCGCCGCTTACTGAGGTTGAAATGGTGCTGGTGCCGGAGCTGCCCTGGGTGACAGTCAGCGACGTTGGCGAAGCCGTAACGTTGAAATCGGGAGTTGCCTGTTTCCATACGTCGGAGATAGGAGTTGCCGTGGCAGCGCCGCCCACATGCGTCAGGCCATACAAATCCTCAAGTGTGCGCAGAACGTTGAAATGGTTGATGGTCTCAGTAAACTGCCCTTGCTTCACCATCGGTCCCACAAAAATCGTCGCGATCTGGTTGCCGCTGGCGCTGTCGTCTTCGTCCCACGTCACGATCAGCAGACTGTTGTGGGTTTGAGCAAATTGAATGTAGCTGTTGATGTGCTGTTGTAACCACGTATCGCCCTGCGCGATGGTGCCGTCGTGCATGTCGTCGTTAAGATTTGGATCAACGATAGAGACAGTAGGCAGCGTCGTAAAGTCGGTCGGGAAGCTGCTGAACGGCAGGTTAGAAGTGGTAGACACGTTGGTGAAATTGATCCACGGAGCATGTTTGCGCGCATACGCACTGGAGGTGCATACGGTGGATCCAGCGGAAGGCAGATCTTCTGAAAATCCAGTGAAAGTCTGGCCTGCCGCAGCCAGTTCACTCGCCAGGTTCTCGGTTGAAAAAGTATGCGGGCAGGAGTCATCGGTGACGCCCTGGTTCGCTCCTGAAAACAGATCAAGGTAGTTCGGCTGGCTGGGATGCTCTACCGCAAATGATTGAGTGAACAGCGCGCCCTGCTGGGCCAAACTGTTGATGAATGGGGCGGACGACGAACCAATAATAGAAGAGAAAGAATGGTTCTCCTCGATCACGATCACCACGTGGTCGGGCGGTATCACACCAAAAATATTTGTTTGCGGGACAGTCAAGGATACGGTGGTGGAGTGAGTCACGCCGCCCCCGCTGGCCGTTACGGTTATGTTCGACGTACCTATGGCCGCGGTGCTACTGGCCAAGAAGGTTAGGGTTGAGCTTCCGCCGCCGGGAGCTGCAATTGATGTTGGACTAAACGTGGCTGTCACGCCCGCAGGCAATCCTGAAGCTGAGAGCGCGACCGCTGAATTGAAGCCGCCACTCACCGAGGTTGAGATAGTAGTGCTGCGGGAACTGCCTTGTGCCACCGTCAGGCTTGTGGGCGAGGCGGTCAGCGTAAAGTTGGGCGCGGTCGCGGCATTCACGGTCACCGGAATTGTCGTCGTATGGGTGGTTCCGCCTCCGGTAGCGCTGACTGTGGCGTTAAATGTTCCTGTGGTCGCCGTGCTGCTTGCTGTAAATGTCAGAGTTGAATTACCACTTCCAGGAGCGGCAATCGATGCAGGGTTGAAGCTTGATGTCACGCCAGACGGCAGGCCCGAAACCAAAAGGCTGACTGCCGAATTGAATCCCCCGGAGCCGGAAGTGGAAATCGTGCTGGTTGCCGAGCTGCCCTGCGTTACAGACAAACTTGTGGGCGCTGCGCTCAAAGCGAAGTCGGGATTTGTGCCGGGATTGAAGACAATGTCCAGCACCGCATGAAGCTCGATTCCATTGGGCGCAACTCCCGTCTGCCCATGCAGAAAATCAAACATTCCCACGCCTGTAATCTTGACCGGAATATTCGCTGTCTGGAAACTGGTGGTGGCCGTGAACTTGGCATCAAATTCGGCCCGCGCGTTGGTAATACCCGGCAAGAATGGACTTCCTGCGCCAACACAAGAGGGAGAGGGGATTTCGGTGATCATCGTAGTACCGGACGAATCTTGAATCACCAAATGATAGTCGGAATCGCTTTCCAGTTTGAAGAGAGTCAGCGTGGCGTTGATGACCCAGAGCGTTGTCTCCGGTCCAGTGATCCGGTTGTTCGGCGGAATAGGATTGGGCGCGGTGAAAGCCCGCATTGCCGTTATGGTTGTGTTGGTGGGAGCATTCAAGTTGATCTTGCCGACATCGGCATCAGTACCTGTTTTTACTGACCAGCGTTCAACGCCGCATTGGGCAAAGAGCGCGGATGGAACAGCCAGGAGAAGTACAACCAAAAACAAACGGCCACGGCGAAGATGCTTCATTCAGCCTCCATTCGTCTGGGTTACATCTACGAGTGGCCATAATAGTTGGCGAGTGGTGAAAAGAGATACAACCATGAGTTAAAATTTATAGAAAAAATTTCCCGAAATGGGACCATGCTTTCGCCAACACAAACTTCAACGTTGCATTGTAAGGGATCGTTTTGATCACCGCAGCCAGCGTCATTCCATTGCCGCGCTGCGAATCTTGCGCTCCAGATACGAGGAGAAATATCCGCGATATTTTTCCTGAAGATCTTTTTTCATCCAATCTTTACCGGTAACAATCTTCCGGCAATTTGCAGCTGCACACCGGCACGCCATTTCCGAATCATCACAGTCGGTCATGGCCCAATCGTGCGTCAACTCTTCTCCCGCCCCAATATCACGTATAGCGGCGAAAACGATCTGGCCCCGAACACCAATATTGGGATCGCACGAATGATTGCTGAAAATCATTGAGCCTTCGCGTTCCTCTTCCGTAACTGGCCCAATGAATTGATCATCATCGATTTGGATTTCAGAAGCTCCCAGGATTGGTTGCAGTACCTGGAGCCGCCGCCGATCGAAGATGTGGCCGCCCTTGATGGCCACGATCTCTCCCTTTGCGATGGCGTCCCTGGCGAAGAGCCCGCGGTCATGGATCGCGCTCTCGCGGACCTCGGTCTTGGGTGAAAGGAAGGACATGCGAGATTTCATGTTGCTGGCTCCTGCTGGTTTCTATAGTTACAACTCACCGTCGATTTCTTCCACTACCTTTTCCAGTCGCGGTTTACAATCTTTTTACAGCCCGCTTCGCACACTGCTCTTATACTTCAATCGTCCAATGTTTCGTGGAAGTTACCAACCGGTTGCTACACGTCTTATTGAACACCTGCACATTCAGTGGAAGAAAAATCCGAAATTAGGGAATTGATGGTTATGAAAAGAATCTCATGTCTGGTCGCGATTCTGGTTTTGACGTCTTCGGCTCTGCGTGCGCAGAACCGAGAACGCACGGGAATGAATATGCCTCCAGGAGAAAACGTGATTGGCAAGGTCACAGCGATTAGCAAGGATTCGCTCACCATCACTCTGTTGACAGGTGGTGACCCAATTACGGTGAAGATAGGTGACAGCACTCGGATTATGAAAGAGCATCAGCCCGCCAAGCTGGGAGAGATTAAGAATGATGAAACCATTTTTGCCCGCGGCAAGCTGAACGGCAACGTGATGGAAGCTGCGATTGTCGCGGTAGTGAATCCGGAGATGGCCCAGCGAATGCAGCAGGGAGAAGGGCCGGGCGGCGCGATGATGAGAGGCGGATTCAAGCCCGAAGACATGGGGAAGAAATTCATCGTCGGTGAAGTGAAGGCCATCAATGAAACCAAGCTGACCATCGCGCGCCCGGACGGCCAGACCCAGGACATTGAAGTGGATGAGAACACTTCATTCAAAAAGGGGGCGGAGAGCATCACTCTGCCTGATATCAAAGTAGGCGACTTTGTTCGCGGGCGCGGAGAGCTGAAAGACAGCGTTTTTGTGCCCAAGGAACTTATTGTGGGCCGTCCGCAGATGAGGATCATGACAAGTGGTCCAGATGGTACGTTATCGGATCGGAAAAAGCCGGACAACGCTGCACCGGCAAGCGCCACGCCACCTCCTCCTCCCAAATAAAAGGATCAACGGAAACCATGCGCCGCTTCTCGTACAAATCCGGAATCCTTCTGCTGGGATTTGCTTTCGTTCTCGGTGCACAAGAGACGACTCCGTCGCCGGTGGTGAATCAGCCGGCATCGCAGTTGCCTCAGCCCATGGTTGCGCCGCCGGCGTCTGCTCCTTCGGCAACGGTTACGCCTTTCGGTGAGATTACGGGGATGGTGAAGTCCGGCGCTGTGCCTCTGCCTGGCGTGACGGTGACCGCAGCGAACACGCTTACGGGCAAGAAATATGTGACATCAACCGATGTGGATGGAAGTTTCAGGATCGCAGTTAGCGGTAAAGGCCGGTACGTGGTGAAAGCGGATTTCTCAGCGTTTGCTCCAGTCACGCAGGAAGTCCTGATCAATGAGCAGAACCGCAGCGGCAAAGCTGAAATTGCCATGGTGCTGCTCTCTCGCGCACAAAAGGAAGCGCAGCAGGAGCAGCGCCAGCAAATGGGACAGCAACTGGCGAATGCCGGGCGCGGCGGCATGCAACAACTCGCGCTTTCCGGCGGCGGAGGTGACAGCGGCGGCGGACCGGCTGGAGCCGGCGTCGATACGGCATCTCTGGCGGGAGCCGGGCTACCCAACGCGGGGCTGGCGGCGGAGGGTGGTAACGAATCGGTAGCGATCTCCGGGGCGCAGGGCCGCTCTGAACAAAACATGTTTGATCCGGGAGAGATGCAGGATAGGCTTTCTGATCTTCGCGATCAGCTATCCCGCCAGGGCGGAGGCAGCGGCGCGATCTCCCTGGGAGGAGCCACGGCCAATATCCAGATGATTGGTGGAGGGGGCGGTTTTGGAGGCGGCGGATTCGGTGGTGGTGGAGGCCCAATGGTCATCATGATGGGCGGAGGCGGTGGTGGGCGTGGCATGCGCGGCTTCAATGCGAACAAGCCCCATGGCTCCATCTTCTTTAATTACGGAGGGTCTGGTCTCGACGCCAAATCGTATTCGCTCAATGGCCAGCCGGAAAATAAAGCCAGTTACAACCAGAGCCGCTTTGGCGTGACCATGGGCGGCCCACTGAATATTCCCCATATCTATAAAGGCGGAACCCGGACGTTTCTTTTTGGCAGTTATACCGGATCTCGCGGCACCAATCCGTACGACGTATTTTCTACTGTCCCGACGGCGGCCGAGCGCGCGGGAGATTTTTCCGCGCTGCCTGTACAGTTAATCGACCCGGTGACAAAAGCTCCTTTGGCGAACAACCAGATCACCAATATCAATCCGGCAGCAGCGCAGCTTTTATCGTTCATTCCCGCGCCGAACCTGCCCGGCAACAGCAGAAATTTTCATTTTGTATCCGCCAGTCCCAGTGCTAGCGACACCGCCTTTTTGCGTTTCAATCACAGCTTCAGTAAATCCTCAAGCAACCCCGGTGCTTTTGGCGATGCTGTGGCGGCTATCCACGGAACAGATGCCGGCGGAAGCGGACGTCAGGGGGCGCGCCGCGCACAGAAAAAAGGCGATCCTACCCACTGGATCCAGAGCATCAATGGCGGATTTATTTATAACAACCTCCGTAGTAGCGTGCTGAATCCTTTTCCGGGCCTTGGCGGAAAGCAGTCGGTCAACAACTACAACATCAATTTCGGTCATAGCGCGGTAAAAGGGCTGTTCGTTAATTCGCTCCGTTTTACTTACAACCGCAGTGGCGTGAACACGGTCAACAACTTTACTGATCGCACCAATGTCGAAGGCCAGCTTGGCATCAACGGGGTATCCCAACGGCCTGCCGACTTCGGCTTGCCTAACCTGAATTTTTCTCCGCAGTTCAGTAATCTTCAGGACTCCACGCCGGTGCTGCGCACCACGCAGAACTATTCGCTCAGCGAGTCCATGAGCCTCACGCGCGGCAAGCACAGTTGGACGTGGGGCGGCGATTTTCGCCACCAGATGGTGGAAGCCAGCAATGCGGCCAACGCCCGCGGTACTTTTTTCTTTACTGGCGCGGCCAGCGGCGCGCCCTTTGCCGATTTTCTGCTTGGCTTTGCCCAGGAGACATCTATCCAGTCTGGAGCGCGCGATTACCAATTTCGCGCCAATACATACGACCTGTTCGTGCAGGACAATTGGCGCATGGCCAAAAACCTGACCTGGAACATCGGGCTGCGCTACGAATATGTGACTCCATTTACCGAGTTGAATAACCAATTGGTGAACCTGGACGTGGCGCCGGATTTCAGCGCGGTGGCGCCGGTTCTGCCGGGACAGACCGGACCGATAACAGGCAAAACATTTTCCGATGGGCTGGTGAATTCTGACCGCAACAACTTTGCTCCGCGTGTAGGAGTGGCGTGGAAGCCGTGGCAGAAAACGGTGGTCCGTGCCGGCTACGGAATCAATTACAACATCGGTCAATACGGATTGATGGCAACGCAGCTCGGCTTCCAGCCTCCGTTCGCCTTTGCTCAGACTAATCCCGGTCCCACGCCTACATCGCTGACCTTGGAAAATGGCTTTCCTGCGGCAATTGCGGCCAGTCCCAATCACATCACGAACACTTACGCCGTAGACCCAAACTATCGGCTGGCCTACGTACAGAGCTGGAACGTGAATATTCAGCAGGAGATCAAAAGCAGTGTGGTGCTGAACGTGGGCTACACCGGTTCCAAGGGGACGCACCTGGATATAGTTCGCGCGCCGGATCAGTTGCCAACGGGAGGCCCGCGCTTCGTGGCGTGCACTCCGACAACCCCGGCATCAGCCAACTGCGTGCAGCCATTTCTGTTTGAATCGTCGGAAGGCTCTTCCATCCTGCATCAGGGCACGCTGCGGGTGCGCAAGCGGTTGCGGCACGGGCTCTCAGTGGGCGGGACATACATCTATTCGAAGTCGATTGATGACGCGTCCTCTATCGGCGGCGGCGCAGCCGTAGTGGCGCAGAATGACCTGGATATTGCGGCGGAGCGCAGCCTTTCCAGCTTCGATCAGCGGCATCGGTTCGTGGCTGACTATTTTTATGATCTGCCGTTTGGCAAAGACAAAAAGTGGCTCACCTCGAGCGGGCTGGCGCAAACGGTTTTTAGCGGATTCTCCTTCAGCGGCAACGTAGCCCTGGCCTCAGGCACGCCGTTCTCGCCACGATTCTTTGGTCGCGCCACCGACTTGAGCCGCGGTACCACCGGCTCCGCCCGGCCTGACTTAGTATCAGGACAGACGATTCAACTCGGCAATCCAACGATCCAGGAATGGTTCAACACGGCGGCTTTTACCGGGCCTGCTGGAGTCTTTGGCACTGCTGGACGCAACATAATTATTGGTCCTGGCACGGTGAGCATGGACATGGCGGTTTCGAAAAACATTCAGCTCAAGGAAATGCAAGGCTTGGAACTGCGGCTCTCCGCTACAAATGTTTTCAATACCGTGCGTTTCACCTCCATTGATTCCACCTTCGGGTCACCGACATTTGGACAGGTCGTGGCCGCGGGCGCAATGCGCAAAGCCCAGCTCACGGCGAGGTACCGGTTCTAATGCCCGCTATCCACTCCAAGACCAGGTTCTCTCAGTTGCAGCAGCTGATCTCAGTGGTGCTCGCCGCTGTCATGGGGTTTCCCAGCATATTGGCGCAGGCCCCTGCTCAGCAGCCGCAGAGCGACAAAGACAAGCAAGGCTTATACCGGTTGAGAGTTGAAAGCGAACTGGTGTTGGTAAACGTAGTGGTTCGTGACAAGCAGGGGAAACCGGTAACTGACCTGAAGCGGGAAGATTTCACCGTGCTGGAAGAAGGCAAGCCGCAGAGAGTTTCAAGCTTTGATTTTGAGAATTTGGATATGCAGCCCGTCGCTGCGGCGGACGGCGGCCCGGCGCAGGAAAGTAAGAATGGTCCTGCCGCCCCGCCGGCCAAGCCGATCCTGACCGCCAAGGATGCTGACCAGGCACTAAGCAACAAACGCGTGATTGTCATGTTCTTCGACCTGGGATCCATGAGCCCGGATGAAACGGAGCGATCCGTACAAGCCGCGAAGAAATATATTCAGAGCAAGATGACCGCAGCCGATCTGATTGCGATCGTCACGCTGGCCTCTTCGCTTCGCCTGGACCAGGACTTCACGGCCGATAAAACGCGACTGTTGCGGGTGTTGAATCGCTTCACGCACTCTGAAGGGCAGGGCATGGACAATGGATCTACGGGCGATCCCGAAGGTCTGGCCGAGACTGGCGACGCCTACACGCCGGACGAGACGGAGTACAACCAGTTCAATACCGATCGCAAGTTGCAAGCGCTGCAATCTCTGTGCCAGGTGCTGGCCAAGTTCAATCAGAAGAAATCCATCATCTACTTCAGCAGCGGCATGACGCAGACCGGCATTGAGAATCAGTCTGCTTTGCGCGCGACGATTAATACCGCCATCAAGGCAAACGTCGCCATTTACACCACGGATTCACGAGGGCTGGAAGCTGAACCGCCCGGAGGCTCGGCCGCAACTGCAAGCCTGCACGGATCAGGCATGTACAGCGGCGTCGCAGTACAGAACCAGTTCGACGCCAATTTCGCCAGCCAGGAAACGCTCACCACACTTGCCGGCGATACCGGTGGCAAAGCTTTCCTGGATACCAACGACCTTGGGCAGGTGTTTGATCGCGTGCAGCGCGATACCTCCGTCTACTACGTGCTCGGCTATAAGAGCAGCAATGAACTGCGTGACGGCAAATATCGGCGTATTCAGGTCAAAGTCAACCGCCCGGGCGTGAACCTGGAATTCCGCAAAGGTTATTACGCGCCTAAGGACTTCCAGCACTTCAACGCGGAAGACAAAGAGCAGCAGATGGAAGACGAGCTGGCTTCAGAGCTGCCGAATACCGATGTCGCTTTGTACATGGCAGCGTCGTTCTTCCGCATGGACGACCGCCGTTTCTATGTGCCGGTCGCACTGGTGGTGCCAGGATCGCAAATACCGTTTACCAAGGGCGGCGATAAAGACAAGGCAACACTCGATATCATTGGCGAGGTGCTGGACGAGTTGAAGCGGGCCGTGGGCAGCGTGCGCGAGACAGTAAAGCTCTCGCTCGATGCCTCGCAGGAAGTCCGCCGCAAAAATGTCCAGTACTCTACCGGCTTTCTGCTGGCGCCAGGCAAATATCATTTTAAGTTTGTCGTGCGCGAAAACCAGAGCGGACGACTGGGCTCGTTTGAGACTGACTTCGTGGTTCCCGATATCAAAAAATCTCCGCTCCGGATGAGCTCCGTGGTCCTGGCCAGCCAGCAAAAGCCTGCCACCAAGAAGTCGCAGAACCCGCTGGTGCGTGATGGCAGTGAACTGGTTCCGAACATCGCCCATGTCTTTACTACGGAGCAGCACCTGTATTTTTTTTATGAGGTATACGATCCGGCAAAAGACAAGTCTCCTGAGCCGCCAGCCGACGCCAAAGAAAAAGCCGTGAAAAATCCGATCCACCTGATCACCAGCATTCAGTTCTTCAACGGCAAGGTGAAGGCCTTTGAGACCCCGCTGATTGAAGCCCGCCAGCTCAATGCCCCGGAGCGAAAGGCCGCAGTCTTCCAGTTTGACGTAAGCTTGGCGCAACTGAAACCGGGGTTGTACACCTGCCAGGTGAATGTGATCGACGATGCTGGAGGTAACTTCAGTTTTCCGCGTGTCCCCATTTTGGTCCGGGAAAAGGCGATCGCCTCACCTGCGGCAACAGCCAGTGGAGCGGGCTCCGGTAAATAAAACAAGGCGAATGGCGTAGAGTAGCGGCCATCACTGTGCATCACACACGGTGCATGGTGCGCGATGTATCTTCCCCTGAAAGGCAGTATCCCGTTTCTAACGTAACGTCACCTCAGTAACTTGTTCGCCTGGTTAAGCAGCCGCTATTGTGAAATCTGCTCTGTAGTTGGGCCACATCGCGGAAACGTTCGAGCAAACGCTGCCGCCTCCAAGCAGAGGAGAAGCCGCAATGGCCGCCGGAGATATCACCTTCATCGCATGTCCATACGGGGATTCATTCCCCGTGCGTAAAACGTCAAGCCGTTCCTCGGGGACACAACAAATTGTCTGCCCCAAATGCGGCCATAGATTTGATGTTACGCTGGAAGAAACCGTGGAGCGGCTTTCACGCGAGCCTAATCTGCGGCTGCGACCGGTAACGCGATCTGCGTGAGCATTCCCGCAATGCGTAAGTCTTAACTCTATTTTTAGCAATCAACCCATCAATGTTCTGAACGCTGCAGTAACTCTTCAAGATGATTACCCCAGATAGCAGGCCAGGTGTGTGTGCCGTGGCCGCGGGTTTGATCTGTGATGGGCAGCAGCACGTACTTACCGTTCTTCACCCGCTGAATGTCGCGGTCAATGATTTTGAGTTCGGGCGGGTTGATTTGATCGTCGGCGGAGTTGACGGCCGTGAGCGGCGCCGTGATCTTCTCCAGTTGCGGCTCGGGATTATAGTCCCTTGAGGCATCGAAGTAGTAGATCATGTCATTGGCGTCAGTAGTCTTCATCCGGGAATCGATGAAGTTCTCCAGGAACGCATCGGCTTGCTCCCGCGTGGGCTCTTCTTTCTGCATCCGGAGCGGCGCGCTGCCCATGATAAGCAGGATATCAAGGGCCGCTGCCAGGCCCCGAGGCTGCTGTTTGTATTCCCCATTGTTCCATTCCGGATCATTGCGGATGGCGTCCATGATCATGCGGCGCATCATGCGGTTGCGTCCGGCAATTTCCACCGGTTGGCTGGCCAGCGGCATGGCCGCGTCGATAAAGTCCGGGTGCTGTTCCGCCCAGAGCCAGGTATGCATCCCGCCCATGGAAGTCCCCATGACCACGCGAAGGTGGTTTACTCCCAGCCCCTGCGTGAGCAGACGGTATTGCAACTCGATCATGTCGTCATATTCGTAATGAGGAAACCGCATGTGGAGGCCGTCACTGGGCTTGCTGGATTCCCCGTGGCCGACATTGTCCGGAAGGATGATGAAATATTTCGCTGCGTCCAGCAATTGGCCAGGGCCAAAAAGAACACCGGCGAAATTCGGCGAGAGGAACTGTCGCCCCGTGCCTCCAGTGCCGTGCAGGATCAGCACCGCATTGCGGACCTTTCCGCCGGCATCCTTTTGTGGCGTGCCCAGCGTGTAGTAGTGCAGCTTGACTTCAGGCAGCTTCTCGCCGGACTTGAACTGAAAATCTTTCACCACGAACGTACCCGATTGGGGTGCGGGATAGTCGGCGGCGGGCACGGATACCGATGCCACGGTAACGAAAAGCGCGAGAGTGGCGCGGCGTAGGTTCATGAGGAATCTCCTGGGACGAAAAGACTAAATCATGCGGGCCGACAAGAAAAGCGCCAACGCATACGCTGACTGTCGCAGGCGTAGACGAGGATGACTTGCGAACCGAAGAATTTGCGGGTTATTAAACGCCACCTGAAAAGACTGCTTACAACCACTTCGTCATTAGATTTCTGGCTTCCTCGGCGAAGCCGCCGTGGCGATACAGCGATTGCGCTGGCTGGTTTTCTCTTCCCACCTCAAGACGGAGTGCTTTGATGCCGGCCTTTCTGCATATCTCTTCAGCAAATGCGACCACAGCCTTGCCCAGTTTCAGCCGGCGGAAGCGTTCACGGACATAGAGTTCATCCAGCAGCGCGAAGCGGCCATGAAATTCCAGGCTGAACCCAAATGTGAGCGCAAAGTAGCCGGCCAGATCAGGGCCGCGAAAGATGAGATAGATCTGACCATTCTCCGGGTGTTCAAGCAATTTCGTCGCCGCACGGCTAGCGATCTCTTTGTCAAAGCGCATGTGCTGTTGCTCATAGAAGTCGCGCATCATCTCCAGCAGGACAGGCAGTTCCTGTTCAGAGAGAAGCTGGAACAAAACGTTCATGCTCGCGATTCTAAACGAACCCAAGTTTCTGCTTCGCCTATCGTCCGGCTATAATGGCGGGCCGTTTCTAAATCACTGGAGACCCTCATGCTGGACCGCAGGACCTTTCTTGCCGTTTGCTCTCGTCTTGGATTGACTTCTACGTTGCTGCCCGGAGTGCTCTGGGGCATGGCCGACGAGAAAGGCAAAATTACGCGCGAGATGATTGACAGTGCGGCGGCCATCGCCGACGTCCACATTGCCGACGATTACAAAGGCATGATGCTGGAAGACCTCAACGGTTATAGCGAGAGCTTTGAGGCCATTTATGCGCTCCATCTCAAAAATGAAGTTGCGCCTGCCGTGATGTTTGATCCGGTGCTTCCGGGAATGAAGTTTGACGCCGAGCGGCGACCGCTGAAGATTTCTGCCGCGCCGAACGCCATTGGCGTTGCCCCCAAAAACCTGGAAGAGGCCGCATTCTTTTCCGTGCGCCAATTGGCTGAACTGGTGCGTACGAAAAAAGTTTCTTCCACAGCATTGACGGAGATGTATCTGGAGCGGCTCAAGCGCTATGATCCGCTGCTGAAGTTCGTGATCACCTTAACGGAAGATCGCGCGAAAGCCCAGGCGAAAGAAGCGGACCGAGAGATTGCGGCAGGGAAGTATCGTGGCCCGCTGCACGGGCTGCCCTGGGGAGCTAAAGATCTGCTGGCGGTGAAGGGATATAGGACCACCTGGGGCGCCGGCGGCTTTGAGGAGCAGAAGTTCGATGAAGACGCAACGGTCGTGAAGCGCCTTGACACTGCAGGAGCGGTGCTGGTGGCCAAACTCACCCTGGGCGCGCTGGCCCAGGGCGATAAGTGGTTCGGCGGGATGACGCGCAATCCCTGGAACCCAAAGCAGGGATCAAGTGGCTCATCCGCAGGGTCGGCTTCAGCGACCGCGGCTGGGTGCGTGGCATTTGCTATCGGGTCTGAAACCCTGGGCTCCATTTCCTCGCCTTCCACGCGCTGCGGAACTACCGGGCTGCGTCCCACATTTGGTTTTGTGCCGCGGACGGGAGCCATGGCGCTTTCCTGGACCATGGATAAACTGGGGCCGATCTGCCGTGCCGTGGAAGATACAGCAATTGTTCTCAGCGCAATCTACGGGCCTGACGGTCATGATCGCACCGTGCATACGGCCGCCTTTAATTGGGACGCTAACCTCGATTGGCGCAAGTTACGGGTCGGCTATCTGAAAGCTGATTTTGAAATTCAGCCGCCGCAGCAGCCGGAGCCACCGAAAGAAGAAAAAGAACTCACCGAGGCGGAAAAGAAGAAGCGCGATGAGGAGACAGCCAATCGCGCGGCAGCCATGTCTCGCCGCGAATACGATCACAAATTCGAAGAGGCTGCCCTGACCAAGCTGCGTGCCATGGGCGTGAATCTGATTCCGGTGGAATTCCCCAAATATCCATATCAGGCCATGCGCAGCATTCTGGTGGCTGAGGCCGCGGCCGCATTTGACGATCTCACGCGCAGCGGCCGGGACAAGCTTCTCACCCAGCAAACCAAGGACGACTGGCCAAACACCTTCCGCAGCGCGCGCTTTATTCCTGCCGTCGAGTACATACAAGCCAGCCGCGCCCGCACGGTGGCCATGGAAATGGCCGCAAAGGTTTTTGAGCAGGTGGACGTAATTGTTGCGCCAACGTTCAGCACACAGCTTCTGATCACAAATCTTACGGGACATCCGGCCGTGATTCTGCCCAATGGCTTTCGGGGGGAGGACGCTCCTAAACCTCGCGTGCGGGATAATGGGGAAGTCGAAGCTGGCGGTCCAGGAACACCTTTGAGCCTCACCTTCTTAGGACAGCTTTATGGGGAAGCTAAAATGTTGGCTCTGGCCAAGGCGTATCAGGACGCGACGAATTTTCATCTGCAGCATCCGAAGCTCGATACGGAAAACAAGACATAGGGATGCGAGCGCGCAGATCCAAAAGCGGTTTCGCCTATGGCAACAATAGAGCGTAAGATTGGAACCGCAGGCCTCACGGGACGGAACTTTTGGCTGGGAAAAGAGAGCAATTGGCGGGAGTGCAGCCAATCGTTGGGGAATATTGCTTTTTATAAACCGTCCGGCAGCATCTGGAACTTCAGTGCAGAAATTTTCACATTTAAGTTGGTTCCATAACGGAACAGGGTCCGGCAGCTTATCAGAACATTGAAAATGTGACGAGAAGCATTAAAAGTGAAAGCAGAATACCGTCAAAGTCATTGATTTGTATTGTTTACGCGATAGACCCCAGAGTGTGTCAAGAGGACAATGGTACTGGCAGGCAGCAACGTGCGAAATCCCGAGTGTTGAGCTTCTGACAACGTTTTGAGATTGTTGTGGCGCGTTGCGGTTTCTCTTGTAGTCTAGTTGGCAATCTGGCGCAATTCTGAAAAGGCAAATTGGAGGACAGAAAGATCATGAAGATCGTAATGCGTTTTTTGGTTTTATCAGCGTTACTTATCGGAACAGTCGCGAATGCCGCACAGAGGTTCTCTGGACCGGCTCCTGGTCCGATCCCTCAATTGCCCGGCCAACCCCCATTGACCGCATTCTCAGGACCGGCTCCTGGTCCGATCCCGCAGTTGCCCGGCCAGCCGCCATTGGCCTGATACCGGAATCTCATTAGCGAAGGTATTATTTGTTAACCAAGGCGAAGGTGGTTTAGGCTTGCTTGTAAATGACATCGGCCAACTGGTTTTGGGGCTTGCTTGCGTGGGCGTCGCTCCCACTGCTTGCGGTTCTTGCCAGTGTGTTGATTTGGCGACGATTGCAGCGTGAGTTTCCATTTTTCTTATCTTATGTCGCAGTCGCTTTTCTGGTCGGTGTCATTCGCTTTGTTGTTTATAAAACCTGCTCTCCAACCGCTTACTTCTATGTGTTCTGGTGCACCGACGTCGTAGTTGTGCTGGCAGCGCTGCTGGCAATTTATGAAACATTCCTGCGCCGTATTTTTCCGGGCTTTGCGGCGGTCCGTTTTTATCGTTACCTGTTTCCCGCCGCAGCAGTTGTTATCGCCTTTCTGGGATTCCTGACAGCTCTCTATTCAGCCGATACGAGAGCAGCCTTCCTGATCACTTCCCGCGTGCTCGATTTCATTCGCTCTGCTGTTATCGGTTTTTTTGTTGCCGTCATTCTTTTTATGGGAAGGCAGTTTAGCGGCCATGAATTCAGTATTGCCGCAGGATTTGGCCTCCAGGCGGCTGTAGCGCTGGCGAATGCAGCGCTGAGAACTCGCATGCAGCACGCGGCAACCACGTTGGACCGCTTTGAGCCTCTTGCCTTTGACATCTCATGCTTGATTTGGCTCTGGTCTTTCTCCCAAACGATCAAGCCCTCTTTGCCGAAGCAGACCGAAGAATTGCACGTGGAAACGCTGCATCAAGCCAAAAAATGGGAGGAAGTTCTCAAAGACTTTCTCACTTCGAGCAAGCGTTAACGCTCGCACACGAGAGATCGGGCGGCCTTCCAAGCCGGCTTACAGGCTCTGGGCCAGCGCTTCATGGAAGCTGGAGAATTTCAGGCAGGTCAGATTATCGGCCTTGTCTTTGAGCTGGACATAGGCCGGAATTAAGCTCGACGAGAGAAGTTGCTGAACTTCAGCGGACCTGGACGCAGCCACCATGGGGATCCAGTTCAGCGAGTTCCGCAGATGAAGCACGATCAATCCCACAAACGTATAAAGGCGGACGTGCACGCCGGCGTCAATCATCTCCTGAGCCAGCGACGCGATTAATTGGTTGCCGCTGTGCAACTGGCCATAACCCAGTTGCTGGAGCAGGGCCGCGTTATGCGTCATGCGGCGCAGGCACTCAATCGTCAACCGGAGCTGCTGGCGGTAAATCCGCAGTAACTCCTC
>JBARMK010000122.1:0-12407 GCA_049802395.1 Candidatus Angelobacter sp. | reverse complement strand
GCCCAACTCCTGCACCATCTGCCGCGATGTGCGGACCAGCTTGTTGATGTGCTCAATCATGTGCACCGGAACGCGTATGGTACGGGCCTGGTCGGAAATGGCCCGTGTGACTGCCTGGCGGATCCACCATGTTGCGTACGTGGAAAATTTATAGCCGCGGCGATATTCGAACTTATCCACCGCTTTCATCAGGCCGATGTTTCCTTCCTGGATCAGGTCCAAGAATTGCAGGCCGCGGTTGTTATATTTTTTGGCAATCGATACCACCAGCCGCAGATTAGCCTCAACCAGCTCACGCTTGGCATACTCCGCATCCTGATTGCCCTGGACCACCTCGCGTTGCGTGCGCCGCAGCTCGTGAAAGCTCGCGCCTGCTTCCTGCTCCAGCTTTTTGAGGTCCGCCTGGCATGTACGCTGCTGGCGCCGGTATTCGGCCTTAAGCTCTTCGCTGCGGGTGCTATCCAGCTTCTTTGCCAGATGATGCAGTTGTCGGTCGAGAGACCGCATTGTGTCCGCGGCGGTCGTGACCTTCTCAATCAGGTGCTTGCGCTCCTGGTGGGTGTATTTGAAGGCGCGAATAATACGCGAGACCGCAACTCTTTCCCGGCCAAGTTTCCACTTGCAGCGCCGAAAGGGCGTGGGGTTCTTTTTTGCGTTGAGGCCGGCAAGTTTCTTCTCCAGCGCGTCCGCGTTCTTCTGGTGCCTCACCAGCATGGCAATCTCGGCCAGCGTGGCCTCAGCGCGGGCCGTAACGATTTCGTCGGTCAACTCTTCTTCATCAAAGATTACAAAATTCTTGATGGAGCGGTGGCCGCTCTGTATATCTGCACCCATCGCCATTACTTCCCGCACCACGATAGGCGAGCGCGAAATTGCCTTGAGCACTCGAAGGTGTCCGCGCTCGTAGCGCTTGGCAATCTCAATCTCTCCCTGGCGGGTTAAAAGAGGGACTGTTCCCATCTCGCGCAGGTAAAGCCGCACGGGATCGCTGGTCTTGTCCAGGACCTCGGGCGCCAGGCGCATTTCTGCTTCTTCTCCGGCTTCCAGGTCAGCTTCCAGCTTTCTGCGGCGCTGTGAAGGCAGGTCGCCCTCATAGGGGACATCGATACCCTGGCGATCCAGCGTTGCCGCAAAATCATCCAGGTCGACCGTAGCAAGGTCATCGGGGACTACATCCACTGCATCGCCGTCGATGAGGTAATCCGCGCGTGCGCGCTCAACGTCGCTCAAGTTCGCTAGATATTCAAATTTGTTTTGGCGAGCCAAGGACTACCTTTCGCGCTGCTGTGCACACAAGCAAGACGAGCAGCCCGTCTGTAAAAGCGCCGGGAAGAATCCGTAACGCAGGTTTCCCGGAAACTCACTGCCCGCGACCGTCTGCAATCCTTCAAGAGAAATGATATTGCCGTTTAGGCGATGGTCTTGAGATTCAAGGAGTCGATCTCTTGAAGAATCGTCTGCAGCCGCTGTTCCAGTTGTTTCTTTGTCCGCGGCTTGCGCTCGGTCTTGGTAAATTGCATGTAATTGGCGATTGAACGCCGGTAGAAATCCGCAGTCTTGTTGAGCAGTTCGGCCTTCTGGTCATTTTGTGTGGACATATTGTTATTCTATAGGAATCTTGCGTCTTTGCGGCCCCAAATTCACTCCATCGAGGCCGATAATTGCACGGAAGAGCAGACCGGACAGTTCTTTGGAGCCATCCGGTCATAACCTGTCGGTGCTTTAGCTGTTATACCGTTGCAATACTTCGCCGGGTAAACAGACCATCCGTGAACCGGGTCTTACCGGTACCGGCACTAGCGAAGAGACGTCCACAGGGGCCGCCCGTTCTTCCCGTGCCAAATCCGTATCAACCGAACCACGCCGCATTTTGAGCTGCAAAGTACGTTCCAGCCGGGCCAGATCCGACCGTTCTACACCCGAAAAGAAGGTTGCGGCAGTGCCCTTGGCGCCGGCCCTTCCCGTACGTCCTACGCGGTGGATGAAGTCCTCCGGTATGGCAGGGAGGTCGTAGTTAATGACCTGGGCAATGTCATCCACGTGAATGCCTCGTGAAGCGACGTCCGTGGCCACCAGCACGCGCGATTTCCCGTGCTGAAAGGCGGTCAGGGCACTGTTTCGCTGTGACTGGCTGCGATCACCGTGGAGTACGCTCACGTTCATTCCCTGGCGCTTCAGCTTGTCGGCCAGGCGCTCCGTAGCTCTCTTGGTACGGACGAACACCAGGGTACGGCCGCTTTCATCGTTCAGCAGTCGCTTCAAGAGCGCCAGCTTCTGGTCGGTCTGGACTTCATAGGCGGTCAATTCGACCGATTCCGCGGCTTTGATGGTCGAGCCGAAGGCCAGCCGGACGGGATCGCGTACGTAGTCATGAATCAGGTGCGCCACTGAAGCTTCCAGCGTCGCGGAGAAGCACATCGTCTGCCGCGAGCGGGGCAACTGGGCGACGATCCGGCGGATGGCCGGGATAAATCCCATGTCCAGCATCCGGTCCACTTCGTCGAGTACCAGGGTTTTCACCCCGTCCATCGAGATCAGCCTTCTATCGAGCAGGTCTTCGAACCTGCCGGGGGTGGCGATCAGCAGCTTTGCGCCGGCGCGTACGGCCTGCAACTGACCGCGTTCTGACGTGCCGCCGATAAGCAGCGCCGCAGCGGGAAGCTTCTTGCCGCGCAGTTCTTCATATTGTTTGCCGATTTGCAGGGCCAGTTCGCGAGTGGGCACAAGCACCAGCGCTCCAAGCCGGGATTCCCTTTGCAGAATCAGCTTGTCCATGATGGGAACAAGGAAGGCCAGGGTCTTACCGGTGCCGGTCTGGGCTGTGGCGACAATGTCTTTGCCAGCTACAGCGTGCGGAATGGCCGCGTTCTGGACTTCAGTTGGGGTTACGAATTCGGCCGCTTTTAGACGGTCTTGTAGATAGGGAGATATTGGGAGCTCAGTAAATTTGAACAAACGAGTTTTTGTTTCCTGGTCGGCGGCGGGTGCTGGCAGGACACTTTCGAGCGTCCGGGCAGAGTGATCTCATGCCGATAATTTTCAATTTTCGCCGTAGACAATCGGAGGTACTAAATGGTTTGGGAATCCAGGACCAGATCTCGATCGGAAGAAACCCTGCAACCGCGAATCTAAAGCAAATTCAGTATAGCACAAAACGCGGTGCAGATGAGGGAATTCGCAGATGCTTCCGGGTTGCCCACTGGCGTTTGGCCCTTACTAAAGTAACCGTTCGCTCTTCAGCTTCTGAAAGGCCGCCTTGGTCAACCGGTTTAACTCCTGGACGCAGTCGTTGTCCGCCGTGGTCAGGTTAAAGCACGATTGACCCTGCATAGCCTTCTTTAGCGTGGCTGAAAGCCCGTAAGACAGGTCAGGAAACATATAGAGAGGCGTCAGGTAGAAGCTTACATAGTTCTTCTTGATCTTCACCCCGGCAAAGAACAGGCGCCGTCCGTTAAGGCTGGCGGCACGGGTTTCCAGGTAACAATTCCCCGGCTTGTCGGTTTTTACCGCCAAGTGATCTTCGTAGGGTTTCAGGATTTGGCGCAGCATGGTAAACACTGTTCCATGCCGCTCCCGGATAACCTCTGCAGACCCCGAATTGTGTGCGATGGCCGTTGGCAATCCTCTTGCGAAAATCCCTGGCATCGTGCGATGAAAGGGGAAAACGGAGATCAAACTCACTTGCACCGCTGACTTACGCCATGACGGGCAACTCCATGGTTCCATTGTGCTTGCGCTCCTGGATGTGGTCCCATACGAGTCGGTCTGCCACCCAGGCTGCCTGCTTATCGGCGAGTGCGGCGCTCGGAAACGCCGAATCACCGCGAATGCTGAACCGCTGTCCGCATTTGCTGCAGACAACGGTTCTGGTTGATTTGAAGTCGGAGGAAGAAGCCTCTTCGGTCCCCCGCATTCGCCTAGCTTTAACTCCAATGGTTACCAACGCGGCTCGCGACGCTGGCGTGGACCGCCACGATCGCCACCTCGCCCGCCATCACGGAACCCGCCGCGCTGTACCTGCGGTCTGGCTTCATTCACCGTCAGCGCACGGCCACCGGAATCCTTGCCATTCAATGCTGCCATAGCTTTTTCCGCTTCGTCATCATTGGGCATGGTGACAAATCCAAAGCCACGTGAACGCCCTGTGTCACGATCGGTTGCAACGCTGGCGGCATCAATGGCCCCAAACGGCTCAAACAGCGCCCGAAGTTCCTGCTCTGTCATGTGGAAAGAAAAATTACCGACAAAAATCTTTTTCACGTGCTACTCCTTATCGTGGTGGTCAGGCTGGGCTGTTCTCAGCAGAAATAGGCAGGATATGGAGCGGAGACTGTGTCTATCTGAGTCGAGGACAACGAAATTGCCAGTCTCAATACTACACCTTAAGGGGCTGCCCCCACTTTAAAAATCGTGGAAACTGAGACCTTGCGGATTGCCTTCCTCGTCATAAGTAACTACCAGATCTTTGGAAGCTTCCGGCGTTGTTGTGTCGTCTTGTTCTTTTTGCTGTAGTTTGCGCTGGGCTTTGCGCTGCGCTTTTTCTGCCTGCTTTTCCTGGCGTGCGCGTTCTTTTTGGCGCTTTCCGAATGTACTACGGGGTCCTGCCATGAGCCCTCCTGGTCGAAAAAATGTTGATTGACGAGAGCCAGCAAGCTCCTGCCTTTTTTCTATTGTACGTTATCTAGAGCGAACACTCAAAGCGAGCAGGTTCACCGAAGATTGCAGAGTGAAGTGTGACGGAGCGACTGTCCTTGGCCGCAACCAAGAACATCAGTTCGCATGAAAACGTGTTTTGTGCTGTCGCTCCAAGCATAAACGCTTGGTCTATATCGCGAATTCCGGCGCTAGCCTGAGCAACAGAGTAGGATTGAGATCAGATACTCAAAGACGATCGGAGTCCATCAATGCCGAAGCTCAATGCACGGGAGAACACACGCAACAGGTCACAGGCTAAGAAACGCGAAAGAAATCGAGAGCTAAGGGCTTCGCTGCAAGCGCCGGCCAAGAGTACGGCAAAAAGTGCCGCCAAGGCAAAGCCCGATGTCACGGCCAAAGCATAGCGAACACGCCCTGTTGCTGGCACGGCGCAGCAACCCTCGGTTAGATGGCAAATTAAAGTTTCAATTGACCTTTACCATCTAGGGAAAAAGCCCAGAGATTCATGTTCTCTGGGCTTTCTAATGCTTCATGGTTTCGATCACCGATACGCGCGATCTCCAGATCACCCGATCTCTTTAGTGCCTATCGTCTCTGTCTTTGCGGTGGTCGTCGCGATCATTGTCACCATGCTGGTGACGCCAATTCCAATATGCTGTCTGGTCTTTGTGGTTCAGGCGGTTGTAATCGCGGTATTCTCTTCCGTTGTGCGACTCGCCATACCACTGCCGGTAATTGCGGTCCTCGTCGGCGTTCCATTGGTGATAATCTTTGTGGTCGCGATCGTAAACGCGCTGATTTCTGGCGCGATCATCCCGGTCTTTGTGGTCATCGCGGTCGTGGTCCTGAGCCACCAGAGAAAGCGGAGCGGCCAAAGCCCCCATCAATACCATAGAACTTAAAACACGCATACCCTTGTGAATCCTCATTATTTCCCTTCCTTCCGGGCAACGGGTAGAGACGGCTTGCCCTGTATCGCTAATTTTGTTTCCGTTGCTCTTATTGTGTTAGATGCAAGGCGAGGAGCGTGGGTGGGAATGAGTACGATAAACCTCGCAAAGTGATATATGCGCTTAGCAGGCCTATTTGGCGGCGATCCCTGCACAGACCTTCCTTAAAAAAACAAAACCCGGCGCTTTGCACGCCGGGTCTGACCAAAACTTAGGTTTTACTTTTGTGGGTTTGAAGTTCCCGAATTGCTATTGTTCTTTGGTGCTATGGGCGTCATTTGTGCATTGGTAGCGAGCTTATAGCTGAGTTGGGTCTCCGCCGGAAGGTCTTGCTTCTTGCCGGTCAGGACCTGAGTGCCCGCGCCCGCGCCGCCGCCCAGGACTGCTCCGATGGCTGCGCCTTTACCGCCGCCCATCAGTGCACCCAGCAATGCGCCGACTGCCGCGCCGCCGCCCACGTACATGCCCGTGCGCTTGTTCGCGCCCAGTCCGCCGGGAGTGCTGCTGCCGGAGCCCGCGGCCTGAATCAGATATGGCGTGCCGTTCACGTTGACGGAACGGAGGTCAAGGTTAGTGTCTTTACCGTCATTCGACGGGACGGCGACCAGGCGCGCGCGCGAACCGCGGGGGATCATCACGTTGCCTGAAGCGTCTTTCACGTCTTCGCTCACGCTGGCACTGTAGCGGGCGTTAGCTGGTGGTTTCGCCGGAATGGCGGTGTCGGTTCTTACTTTGATCTCAGTGCCCGACGGCAGATTCTGTTGTGCATTGGCGCCGACTGTGGTCAACAGTGCAAGCAGTGTGGCAAAAAGCAATGTGCGTTTCATCATGGTAGCCTTCCTGTAGCCTTCTTTCTCAGAAGATGCAGCAGCTCTTCAACGAGTTGCAGTAGCAGACTCGGAATAGCAGAGCTGCGCGTCAGAGTTGCACACCAGAGCCCGCCTTTGACGCGCTCCTGTGCAACACACGCAAGTCCGAAATTTGGGGTACAGCAACCAGGAGCACTCATTTGGCGCGAATTGTCTTCAGCTGTTCGGGATATGGTCTTGCGGCCCATGATGCCGGTGTCAATGGAGGCGGAGTGGATTTTTCTGTTAAGTATCCCTCCATGGCAACCTCGTCCTGGACTTTTCCCTCTGCTGACGGTAATTTTGCCGATGCGCTCAATGCCTCCATCAGCGGATGGAGCGTCGCCATGAACATTCACTTCGTTCACGCCACCGGCGAGGAAGTAGTGGCCGAACTGGAGATCGGCCAGTCCTACATTACGGAGATCTCTTTTATGGTGCCTGCAGGGACACAAAATCTGCGTCTACTGGTGAGTACAGTTGTAGTTGGTCCCGGCCGTTTAATGATTGGCAGTGAAGATAGCTGGTTCCACCAGAAAACGTACTTTGCGATCGCATAAGGCGCGCATCCGCGCTGGATCGGTATGCAGGCTATCGTTTCGGCGACCCCAGCGCCCAGGATTCCAACTGCCCGATCTGGCGCAGGAGTTGGATCTGCGAGCGGTCCAGTTCGAAGCTGGAGTTTAAATAAGCGGTGTAACGCTCGTGCTCAGCCACTCTCGTATTCTCCTCGTCTTTGATACTGGCGGCGCCGCTTTCAATCTTTGCATGCGCCGCTTCAATATCGGCCTGGGCAAGCTGATGCTCCAGTTGTGCCACCTCACGCGCCGCGGCCAATTGCTGCACGGTGCGTTGCAGCTTCAGCGTGTCCGCGCTCACCT
Organism: Candidatus Angelobacter sp.; assembly: GCA_049802395.1. Lineage (GTDB taxonomy): Bacteria > Acidobacteriota > Terriglobia > Terriglobales > Acidobacteriaceae > Angelobacter. The sequence goes on along the minus strand of JBARMK010000122.1, from coordinate 5,072 downwards.
GCTCTTTCACGCCCTGGGCTTCTTTGCGCGACTTGACCGCATCAGCTTTCGCGGCGTCGGCGGTCGCGCGCTGTACTGGGTTGAAGAAAGGGAAGCGGATGGCTACGCCGGCAGTTATATTGTGCCGCTGAAATTTCTGGAAGAACTGGTCATAGTTGTTGAAGCGCGCCAGCACCGCGTCTTGGCCAACGTAGTCCACCGCCGGAAAAAGCTGCTTGTGCTCCCCTTGGGCGCGAAACGCTTTCGCCCGTGCGGTGGCCTCCGCGATTTTTATCACCGGATTATTTTTCAATGCGTCAGACGCCAGGTCCTGATCCTGCTCGATGGCCGGAAGCTCAGGAATTGTTTCGGTGGAGGTCTGGATCGCACTCGTGGGTAGACCGGTCAACTGCGAAAGCCTGAGACGCAGTTGGTCTGCGGCGGCATGGGTCTGTGCGATATCCAGTTTTGTTCGTGCGCCCACCAGTTTGGCCCGGGTGATTTCCACCTGGCTATCTAACCCGGCCTGTACCCGCTGGTTCACTATATCCAGAAACTTCGTGGCCGCCTCCTGCTGCTCCCGCTGAATCGTCAATGACGATTCGAGCAGGTCAAGCTGCACGTAATCCAGGGCCGTCTCCATCACCACATCGTTGCGACGGTCGGCATTCTGCGCCGCCGTAGCGTCGGCCTCACTTTTGGAGGCTTTCACGAAGTTGCGTTGTGCGGCGTTGATCAGCGCTCCCTGAAAGTTCACGTTAAAGATTGAGGGCGCAGCACCCTCCAGGCTCAGCGGAAAGCCATAAGAACCGCCCAGGCCGGAACCCAGCACCATCTGCGGAAGAAACACGTCATGTGTTTGCCTTACGGTGGCCAGCGCGCGCTGCAAGTCTGCCTGGCCCAGGGCCGTCGTGGTGCTGTTTCTCAGCGCCAGTTCAATAGCAGTGCGGAAAGCCAGCGGCCTGTCTTTGGCGGCAGGAGAATCTTGTGCGAAAAAAGTTGCCGAAAGCGCCACGATCCAGGCCGCAATCACGATGAGACGGGCATGCAATTTCATTTTTCACCTGTGCGATGTTGATGGATGATTGAGAAAGACGTGATTTTATCGGGAAACCCGAGCCAGCGCATCCCGCGCCGGGCGGAAGAGCGAAGCTCCCTGCAGCGCGGCCTGGAATGCGGCAGAGGCTTCTTTTTTTCGGCCTTCCTTTTCCAGCAGGATTCCCAGCATGTAATTCGTCTGGAAAGCCGGGCCTTCTTCGGCGGGAACTTGACTGGCGTAATGCCGCAGCATCTGCGCGGCACCGAGGAAGTTGCGGCCCGCATGTACAAGGAGTTTCGCCGCGTCAAATTCAGTTGCTTCGCCCTCATGGGCCGTAGCCAGCGCTTGACTGATTGCCGCTTCCATCTCGTTCAAGCGTCCAGTGCGCCGATAAAAATACGCCAGTTCCATCCAGTAATGAGAAGGCGCGCTGCTTGCAGCCACAGCTTTTTTGTATTCGGCTTCAGCGCGTCCGGTGCCCTGCTTCTCTTCCACGCGCGCATTAATGTAGCTGGCCAGCGCCGGATCATGTTTGGCGACGATTTCGGCCTCTTGCCGGGCTTTATTCTTGTCACCACCCAGAAACCCCGGAGCTTCAAGATAGAACTCGCTTAAATCGGAGCGAGCAGCCAGGTTATTGGAGTCAAGAGCTACGGCGCGTTCGAACTCGACCTTGACCCTGCGCGCCAGTCCAAAAGCGGTAAACGGATTCGCAGCCTCGGCTTTGCGGCCCATGGCTCGACCCAACCACAGGTGGTAGAAGCTGTTGTCCGGATCCAGCGCGATCGACTTCTCTGCCATCCGCACTGAGTTGTCCCAGAGTTCTAACTGAAAATAGACGCGACAGAGAAGGTTAAAGGCCCGCGCGTCATTGGGAGTTTGCGCGACGGTGGCATTAAGGGAGCGTATTGCCTCGTCGGCCTTGCCGGCCTTGAGCAGTGCAGTAACGTCAGTATCCGCGGTCGCGAATGCGACACTAAGGAGAAACAACAAAAGCAGGAGCCACCGAGACATCCTCAACGCTCAACCACCTTTACTTCCATGCCATTGCGCAGCGGCTGGGCATTGATTGCGCCCAGCGCAACCTGTGTCCCGTCAGGAACTCCCTGGATCACTTCTACCCGGGTGAGACTGGAAATACCCGTCTGAACTTCTTGAGCCTGGATTTTGTCGTTGACGATCCTGTACACGTAGCGCTTGCCATCCACGTCATGAACTGCTTCACGGGAAACGGTCAGCGCGTTGTCATGGCGCGCCGTCACGATGTTCACGTTTACATTCACGTTGGGCAGCAGCTTGCGATCGGAGTTGTCGATCTCCGATGTTATCTCGCCCACAGTGCGGGTCCCCACCATGGTCACCGAAGTTGGTACGCGCGTGAGCGTGCCGTTCCAGTTACGGCCTGGAATCGCATCCCACCTGATCTCCACCGGCTGGCCTTTGGCCAGCCGCCCGATTTCCGGCTCATCTACGAAGGCGCGTACACGAACTTTCTCCAGGTTTGCCACCTGGACCAGTAAATCGCCACTGTTGACGTAGGCCCCGCGCTTAACCGGAAGCTGATAAACTGTGCCGGCGAAAGGCGCTGTGACGTTCGCATGTTTGAGCAGGTCTTCTGCCGCCGCATACGCAGCGCGCGCCTCAGCCGCGGAAGCTTCAACTTTGGCGACCTCCGGCGACGAGAAGCGTCCGGTGATCTTGGATTGCAGAAGCTGAACATCGGCATCGGCTTTCTTGACCCGGCTCTGTGCCGCCTCCACCTCAGCCGGCGATGCCCCGCCGCTCTGCCGCAGTCGTTGGATTGCGTCCAGGTTGCGTTGCGCTTCATTGCGTTCCGTCTGCGCTTTCGCCAGATCGGCGCGGCCCGTCAACACCTCTTCCTGAGTGCCGCCAGCCTTTACCGCCAGAAGCGCGGATTCGGCGGACCGCAGTTGCGCCAGAGCGCGCGCCGCCTGGGCGCGAGCGTCAGCATCGTCAAGCTGCACCAGAAGCTGCCCGGCCCTGACGTGATCGCCTTCCGTCACCCGCACATCTTTCACAATGGCCGGCGCCGGAGCGTGCGCTTCAAAGCTGGTAACGGGCTCGATCTTGCCATTGGTAGAAATGACGCTGGCAATCTCCTGGCGCGCCACTTTTTCCGCGCGCACTGAGGGTCCGCCGCGACGCTGGTTGATGCCGGTGAAGATCACCACCGCTACCACCGCCAAACCCGCAATGGCGATCAGCCTTTTGCCGCGTCCGTTATTTTTCCCCTGTCGCGCCATCGTTGAACAGAATCAATCACTAAATTTTAGAGTATAACCTGCGCCGCAAGGAGCGTGGAAATCGATTGGCAAAACCCCTTGATGTTGAACCAAGGCAGCAATCCGACGCTGCACGGTTAATTTTTCGGTGTCCTGCAATACTTAGATGAGCGCCGCAGCCCATCGGTTCCGCTTGAAAAGGCGGTTGTTACAATAGAACCGTGTCACACCGTACAGGCTATACCGACGACCATGCAAAATCTGGGCTCGATCACCGCTTCCCCGAGATCGATACCTGGCCCAACCAGTTTCCTGCGTATGAAATCGTCATAGACGTGCCGGAGTTTACCTCGGTTTGTCCGAAAACCAGCTTGCCCGACTTCGGTACGCTGGAAGTCCGTTACATGCCCAGTAAGGTTTGCCTGGAGCTGAAGTCGCTCAAGGAATATCTTCTCCACTACCGCAACCTGGGCATTTTTCAGGAAAACATCGTCAATCAGGTCTTAGAAGACGTGGTGCGCGCTGCAAAGCCGAAATGGGCCGTGGTGAAAGGCGTGTTTCGTCCCCGTGGCGGGATCGGGACCACTGTAGAAGCCCGCTGGCCAAGGCCAAAGAAGTAGTGGGTCAGTTTAATAGGTGACCCACTACCCTTATTAGCATCTAGCGATTCGCCTGCAAATCGCGGGCCTTTAGGGCAGCCGTTCATCGCGATAGCGATGACCCTTAATATCAGAAGAGACCACGCAACCAAGCTGACCGCAATCAGATAACGTAGTCCCGGTATAATGCCCCATCCATGCCGCCAAGACTTTATCCCCGCCTCTTGCTGGCGGTGCTGACCGGACTGAACATTCTCAATTACATTGACCGCAACGTCCTCTTCGCGGTGCAGTCCGAAGTAAAGAAAGAATTTCTGGTGAGCGACGCGAAAATCGGCCTGCTCACCAGCGCATTTTTCTTTACCTACATGTTTGCCGCGCCGCTCGTCGGCTGGATGGGCGACCGCTTTCCCCGCAAAATCATCGTCGTCATTGGCATTTTTATCTGGAGCGGCTTCACTTTTCTCACCTGGTTTGTGCATGACTACAATCAATTGCTCTTTCGTCACGCCATCGTAGGCATCGGCGAAGCCAGCTACGCCACAATTGCACCCACGCTGATAGCCGACTCATTCCCGCTTCTGCGACGGGGACGCATGCTCTCAATTTTTTTTCTGGGACTGCCGGTGGGCAGCGCTGCCGGATATTTTGTCGGCGGCTATCTGGCCCACTATTTTGGCAGTTGGCGGGCCCCTTTTATGGCTGCAGGCATTCCCGGCTTCGTTCTGGCTCTCTTACTCTGGATTCTGCCTGAACCTCCGCGCGGCCAGCATGAAAAGCATGCGCCGGTAGGCGTATGGACGCTGCTCCGCGGCCTGGTGCGAAACGGCGCGTTTATTACCGCCACGCTCGGCATGGCCATGTATACCTTCGCCGTTGGCGGCATGCAAGTGTGGATCCCGACATTTCTCCAGCGGCTGCGCGGGTTCGACGTCAAGACCGCAAACATCGACTTCAGTTATATCGTCGTCATCAATGGCATTGGCGCCACGTTGCTGGGCGGCTGGATTGGCGACCGCCTGCTCAAACGCCACTTCGGGGCCTATTACAGCTTTTCCGGCGTAGCCATGCTGGTCGCCGTTCCATTCATGGCAGCGGCGATATACACACGTGGCACGTTGATGTTTCCGGCCATCTTTGCCGCGGTATTTTTCATTTTGATTGGCACCGGTCCCAGCAACGCCGCGCTGGTTAATTCAGTGAGTGCAAGCA
>JBARMK010000121.1:0-1862 GCA_049802395.1 Candidatus Angelobacter sp. | reverse complement strand
TTTTAAAACACAAAGCAGCGAACCAAGAAAGCAGCGAGGCCGAACACGCGCCGAGCTGCGCTGCAACAAGCGCACGAGAATGTCAGATGGAAACGAAATGTTCAGCGGTTTGCGAGGAAAAAAAATGGTGGAGGCGGTGGGAGTTGAACCCACGTCCGAAAACGTCACTGGTCAAGAGCCTACATACTTAGTCCAGTTCACCCGACGGGAATTACCCCGCCAGATTCGCGTGTTGCGCTTAGAACGGACAAGAAACGCAAACCGCTAGCCCGTATGTCTTGTCCTCCCGCCCTGGCTTAGCAGAGAGGACCAGCCCACTGTGTGACGCCCTGGCACAGCCCGTAGACAAAGCCGTGTAGAGCGGCAACTTATTTAATTAAGCTGCGTATGCGAACTGATTAGAGTTAGCATTTATTGTTTTTGCACCACTTACGGGGGAATGCGCCCCGGTATGCCTCCTGGCCGCAAGCATTTCCGTCGAAGCCGTGACGCCCCCATTTGATACGGAAACAGGATTTGAGCCAGTCCTGATTGTCAAAGATCTGATTTCTACCTTAACAGAAGGCGGAAATCGGTCAATGGGTTTGATGTAGCCAAAAGAGATTTGGATTCAGGGCCGCAGAACTAACTTCCATAAATTGAAGGAGTTAACCCATGTCACCTTACGATTGAAGTTAACGCTGTTACACGTACCATGGCAATAGTTCAGCAAGCCCTCGGTTGTGGAGGATCCGGGATGGCACGTTGAAACAAGGGTAATGCTCTTTGGACCCAAAAGCGCGTGTACATGATTGTTGACACACAAGGTCCCTTCAGGCCTGCTAATACGCTTGTAACTGCTGGTGTTCGCATACGGCGTTGAGGAGGACTATGGTTATTGAAGTTTTTGCATCGCGTTCAGGTTACGAGAGTCAAATTGAGTCATGCAGACTATGGAGAAACCGTTGCAATCTCAGTGTCTTCCATTCTCGCGCATTCCCCACACCACTCGCCTTTTTGACGACTATCTCCACCGCTTTGATCGGGTAAAGCAGTATTACGCGCGACCACCTCTGGCCCAGGATTGGTGGCAGGACGAGCTCAAAAACATCCAATATCCGGCAGAGCGGCGAAAAGCCGTGGCGGATATATTGGAGCGGCAGAACCGCGAGTTTGACGCGAGCGAGAAGACGCTGGCCAACATTCAGCGCCTGCGCGAGGGCGCCCCGGCGGTGGTGACCGGGCAACAAGTGGGGCTCTTCGGCGGGCCGACGTTCGTCATACTTAAAGCATTGACTGCGGCGCTCATGGCGGAAAAGACCGGAGCGGTTCCGGTGTTCTGGCTGGCGACTGAAGACCATGATTTGGAAGAGATCAACGCTGTCAGCCTTCCGGCGGGCGACCACTTACAGAAATTCACGGTTAACGTGCCGCACACAGAAGGCGCTCCGGTGGGCACGATTGCCTTTACGGATGAGATTGCCGCGGCGGTGGCGCAGGTGGAAGGACTCTATGGCCGGTCTGAGATCAGCGAACTGCTGGCTGCCGGCTATCGCAAAAGCGAGACGTTTGGCACGGCGTTTGCCAAATTTTATGCGCGAGTGCTGGACGATCTGGGCATTGTTTTTTTGAACCCGCTTGATCCGGAGCTGCACCGGATTGCCCGGCCGGTTTTTCGAGCGGCGCTGGAGAAGTCTGAAGAGATTAACCAGGCGCTGATCGCGCGCAACCAGGAACTGGAGTCGGCGGGATATCACGCGCAGGTCAAGGTGACGCCTTCGCATACGCTGACCTTCTACCTGGAAAACGGTGCGCGCGCGCCGATCCGCTATCATGAAAAAGAATTTCTGATTGGAGAGCGCAAGGTCTCCGCAGAGGAATTG
>JBARMK010000120.1:0-4169 GCA_049802395.1 Candidatus Angelobacter sp. | reverse complement strand
AAGAAGATCGGGCGGCGGCCGAATCATTAGCCGGCACCAGGCTTTATATGCAACCCGTGTCTCAATCTGCGGCGCAGAAATCCCGCTTCTCCTGGCTGATCGCAACTTTCTTTGGCATTGGATATCTCCAGCCAGGGCCGGGCACGTGGGCGTCCGCCGTCACCATCCTGCTGTGGTGGGGAGTGGGCCATTGGCTGCAACCGAACTGGCTTATGCCTGTTGCCATAACGGCTTCGGTGGCGATCACTCTGCTGGGCATCCCACCTTCAACGATAGTGGCGCGGGAAAGCGGCCGAAAAGATCCAGGATTTGTGGTAATCGATGAAGTTGCCGGACAGCTGATTGCGCTGATTGGCGTCCCGCTGCATTGGAAATACCTTCTGGCGGGTTTTATACTCTTTCGTAGCTTTGATATTGTGAAGCCGTTTCCTCTGCGCCGTCTGGAGAGATTGCCGGAAGGGACCGGCATCATGGTGGACGATGTGGGGGCGGGGCTGTACGCGCTTGTCCTGCTTCAGTTATGGCTCCACTTTATAGCGCGTTAGGCCACGCATTCATGGGTATTACGGAAAGCTTGCTGGGCAAGAAGAACGTAGATGGCAAACCTCATATAGAAGCCATTGACCCGCCGGCGTCATTACCCGGTGGCGAAGTCAGGATCGTGGGCCGGGCGCTTAAACCGCCGCAACTGGCGCGTCCGCAGGTCAACTTCAACGGAGTAAACGGCTCAATCGTAGTAAGTTCAGAAAACTTTGTAATCGCGCGAGTGCCTTTCGGCGCTCACTCAGGGGAAGTAACCGTCCACGCCGATGGCCACATGAGCAACGGACGCGAGCTCAAGATTGCCGAGCCTATCGCGGAGAGTCTGCATCCAGTAGCGAATCCGGCAATAGATCCTGACGGCAACATCTACGTTACCTACTCCGGCGGCCGCGGCCAGAAAGTGCCGGTGGCCATCTACAAGATTGAAAACAATTCCAATGTCAAGCCATTTGTTCCTGACCTGATGAACGCCACGGGAATGGCTTTCGACCCAAAGGGCCAGCTCTATGTTTCGTCACGCTATGACGGCACCGTGTACCGCGTGGCGCCGAACGGGGCCATCACCACGTACGCTGAAGGCATGGGAGTGGCGACGGGAATTGCCTTCGACCGTGAAGGCAGCCTCTACGTAGGCGACCGCAGCGGCACCATCTGGCGGATCGCGCCAGACCGGCAGATCTTTGTTTTTGCTACCCTGGAGCCAAGCGTCTCAGCCTATCATCTGGCGTTTTCTCCATCCGGCATCCTGCATGTGACCGGACCCACCACTTCAAGCTTTGACGCGGTGTACAGCGTGGATTCCCATGGCACGGTCTCGACGTTTTATCGCGGACTGGGCCGCCCCCAGGGACTGGCATTTGACGCTCAGGGCAACCTCTATGTTGCGGCCTCATTGGCCGGCAAGCGCGGCATTGTAAGGATTGCCCCGGATAAGACCGCGAGCCTTGTAATCGCCGGGCACGATTTGATTGGGCTGGCGTTCACACGCACCAGCGGCGCGGTGCTGGTTACAAAGAATTCGGTTTTCCATCTCAACTGGGGCATGCAGGGCCTGGCCCTCATTTGATAGCGGTAAGCCAGGTCCAGGTCATTCGTCCGGCCGCATGTGGAATTATGCGGTTTCATCGCTGACGCGATGAACGCCTGTTTAAAGGCCCGCGATTCGCGAGCGAATCGCTAGACGCTGATACTGATAGTGGGTCGGTTTTCTTCGAACCTGACCCGCTAATCCTCATTTAAACTGCTGAAGTGAACGCTGAGATCATTGCCATTGGCTCAGAACTGCTGACGCCCTATCGCCAGGACACGAATTCGCTCTTCCTTACCGGCAAACTCAATCAACTGGGCGTGGAGGTCAGTTTCAAAACCATTGTCGGCGACCGCCGCTCTGATCTGGTGAGCGCCGCACGGATTGCCCTCTCCCGCGCCGACGTAGTCATTTTTATGGGCGGGCTGGGCCCCACCGAAGACGATCTGACGCGCGAGTGTGTGTCTGAGACGCTGGGCCGTCCGTTGCAGCGATATGCCCGTCTGGTTGAAGACCTGCGCGCGCGCTTTGCTGCCCGCGGCTGGAAAATGCCGGAAAACAATGAGCGCCAGGCCGACGTTATCTCCGGCGCCGATGTGCTCGACAATAAGCGTGGCTCCGCTCCGGGACAATTTCTGCACATCAACGACGCCAACGGCGAAGCCATCATCATGCTGCTGCCCGGACCGCCGCATGAACTGACGGCTATGTTTGAAGAACATTGCCTGCCCCGGCTGCGCGAACTTTTGCCGCAACAGAACATTGCCACGCGCGAGTTGAAGATTGCCATGATCGGCGAATCGATGGTGGACAAGCGCGCCGCGCCTATCTACAAAGCGCATGCCGGCGTTGAAACTACGATCCTGGCCGGGACCCCGGGCGAGGTCCAGCTCCATCTGCGCGCGCAGGCTGCTTCACTCGAAGAAGCGCAGAAACGCGTCGATATATTGGCTTCCGCCCTGGACGACGAATTTGAAGACGCGATCTTTTCCGACAAAGGAGAAAGCCTGGAGCAGATTGCCGGTTACTACCTGGGCATGCGTGAGGCCACGCTGGCCACGGCGGAATCGTGCACGGGCGGGCTCCTGGCGGAACGCATTACCTCAGTTCCGGGCAGTTCGCGCTATTTTCTGGGCGGCGCCGTGGTCTATGACAACTCGCTCAAGACCGCACTGGCTGAGGTGCCGCCGCTTCTGATCGCCGAGCATGGCGCGGTCAGCAGCCAGGTGGCGGCTGCATTGGCCGAGGGCATTCGCGCGAAATGCCAAGCTACATTTGGCGTTGGCATCACCGGAGTGGCCGGCCCAGGAGGCGGGTCAGAGGAAAAGCCTGTCGGCCTGGTCTTCCATGCTTTGGCCGATGGCAAAAGCACCGAAGTCATCGAAAGAAAATTTCCAGGCGACCGCGATCGCATACGCCACTGGGCCACCCAGCAGGCGCTCGATATGGTGCGCCGCAAACTGATGTGACATGCGCATCTTCATCGCACTCGATATCCCGCCGGAAATTCGCGCACGCATCACTGAATTCATGGAGTGCGCCCGCCTTCTGGCGCCCGATGCTCGCTGGGCACGGGTGGAAGGCTTGCATGTGACGCTTAAGTTTGTGGGCGAAGCCAGCGATGCCAGAGTCGAGCAGATCAAGACGGCCCTGCGCTCAGTTAAATCCGCTCCGTTTGAGGTGAGGTTTGAAAGCGTTGGCTTCTTTCCCAATCCGAAAGCCGCGCGCGTCTTCTGGATTGGTGTTGATGGTGACGATGCCCTGCCGAAGCTGGCAGCCTCGGTGGATGCGGCTTTGGAGAAGCTCGGTGTGGCTCGCGAAGAGAAAGCCTACCATCCACACCTGACCCTCGCCCGGACAAGTTCGCATCCGCTGCATGAGCTTCAGCCATTGCTCAATGATTCGCGGCCTGAGTTCAATACAAGGTTCGGTACAATGACAGCACGCGAGTTCTTTCTGTATCAAAGCCAGCCCCAAAAAGGCGGATCAAAGTACACGAAGCTTGAGCGGTTTGGACTGGAGTAAGCTGCGCTCCAAAATCGTGGCAATAGGCGATGGCTACCTCGCTCGTGCATCGTTCAGAATCACAAATGGTATTGGCTGTTAGGACATTTTTGAAGCTGCTGAGAATGTTTCCGTTGGCGCCGCGTATGTTTGCTAAGAAATGATCCCCCTCTACCTCATTGTCGCTGTGATGGCATACCTGGTGGGCTCAATCCCGTTTGGGTATCTGCTGGTGCGGACCTTTCGCGGTGAAGATATAAGGCTCACCGGTAGCGGCAATATCGGCGCGACGAATGTTGCGCGCTCGGGAGCGAAAGGTTTGGGGATCGCCACGCTGCTACTTGACGCTCTCAAGGGAGTTCTGGCGGTCTGGTTGGCCGCTGTTCTTGCCGGCTCAAAACTCAATCTCTGCGGTGATTTTGTTGCTCTTCCTTGCGTTTCGGCGTCACGTTTGATGTCAGCAGCTGCCCTCGCTGCGGTACTCGGCCATGTTTTCCCAGTCTGGCTGCGCTTTAAAGGCGGCAAGGGAGTTGCAACTGCCTTGGGCGTGTTCTGCGTCCTTTTTCCCAAGGCCATTCTCGTGGCCCTGGGTCTA
>JBARMK010000119.1:0-15007 GCA_049802395.1 Candidatus Angelobacter sp. | reverse complement strand
GCCCAACAATCGGTATTTCGATCAGACCGCGAAGGAAGTACTTCTCCTTATCGATAATGCATTGGTCAGAGCTGATTACAGCGCGTTCTTCACGCCCTTTGTCGTTGAGCCAAGCATAACTATCTGGATAATCTGCAGCGTAACTTAGGGGAAGGCCGGAATGGAATTGTTTGCAGGTGGCGCAGAAATACCCCGTCGAGTGGGGACATAAAAGGCATGGATGGCCAGAAGGCCATCCATCGTAATACAAAGTCTCAAGCGGCGACAGTCGTGGGCTAGACGGTTGCGCGTCTTCCCGCCACCAGATGCCAGATGATCGAGATCACGGCAAAGACCAGAAGCAGGTGAATCAGGCCGCTGGCGACGTGGAAAGCGGTGAACCCGAGAATCCACAGCACGAACAGAACGATACCGATAAGTAAAAGCATGTAGTACCCCCATAGCAAAATTTCATTAAGGCGTTTCGTTTGCCTGCTTAATAGGATTCAGGAGCACTTTGGGCCGTTGCACCCATAGGAGCTTTAAAAAACGATTGCAGAGGGCAACCTTCGCAGATTGGCTTTGTGCGGCAGTAATGATTGCCAACCCTAACAATTAACGCATGCAGCTCGTTGTAATGCTGGGCCAGCGCATTGCGGGCAGAGCTGCTCATGCGCGAAACCGGGTGGCGCGGAGCAGAGGCTGCATTTTTCACGATGAGAGACTCAGCTTCAGAGCTGCTGATGGCGTGCTCGATCATGGCGCGAATTTCTTGGTAACCGGTTTTCTCGTTGATGATGCCGTGGCGCTGAAGGACACGGCGGGTGTAGGCGTCCACGACGAAGACAGGATGATTGCCGGCGTAGAGCAGGATGGAGTCGGCGGTCTCGGGGCCAACGCCGTTCAAGGCCAGCAGCTCTGCTCGAAGTTTTCCAGTAGGCTGCGCGAACATGCGGCTGAGCGAACCGGAATATTGGCGGTCGAGGAACGCGATGAACGTCTTGAGATTGCGTGCTTTCTGACGGAAGTAGCCGGAAGGCAGCACCAGCGTTTCAAGTTCATCGAGCGACAGTTCGCGCATTGCGCTGATGGTGAGACGGCGGGCGCGGCGCAGATTCGCAAGGGCTTTCTCGACATTACCCCAGTTGGTGTTTTGCGTGAGATAAGCACCGACGATGACTTCAAAGCGAGAGCGTGCGGGCCACCAGTTCTGCGGGCCATACTGCGCGAGCAGAGAGGTGTAATAATTGGCGATTTCATTGCCGGGCCGTTGATGGGCAGTACGTGGAGATCGGGTGATCTGGAGATTGGGACATCGGGAGATCAGTGGGAGATCAGACATTTCAGGCAGCCAGCAGTTCAGCCACGGATTAAGGAATCCAGCAATCAGGAAACAGCTCTAGAACATTCTAGATCACTGATCGCGCACGGTCACAGCGATTACCAATCAGTCTTGTTTCCGTACTGGGCTTGCATGTCACAAGATTCGCGGCAGGGACGGCAGTAATACTGGCCGTCTTCGCACAGGCGCACTTCATGCAGGCTTTGGCAAAGCCAGCAGTAGCGGTTGCAGGTGCAAGTGCGTTCCGGCATGTCACAGATGCCGCACATGAACTCTTTAGCCATAGCGGGAGATTAGCGCGATTTTGCGGCGGGGGCAATGGGCCGATGGTCGGTGGCCTGGAGGTAATGCGAGCGATGCACCCCCATATCCACGAGACGAGGGCGAAGCGCGCGGTAGAACGTAAAGAATTGAAGAGTTGAATTTCGACCTGGATTTTTTTCGGTGATCGGGTCCAATTGACCCCCGCAAAACGCGAGTGTTAACCTTTGAAGGTTCGTCTCGCCTCGGTGGCGGGGTCTGTGTCTGTATTCAGGGGTTGGAAGGAAAAACAGCTTTGTCTTCAACGGTAGAAAGCCAGACGCTCAGGAAAACTGCGCTTAACGCGCTGCATCGCCGGCTCGGTGCCAAAATGGTGGATTTTGGCGGCTGGGACATGCCGGTTGAATACCCCTCCAGCGGCGGGCTGGTGAAGGAGCATCTGGCGGTGCGCACAGGCGTGGGGATGTTTGATGTCTCGCACATGGGCGACATTCACATCCGCGGGCCGCAGGCGCTCGATGCCGTACAGTGGATCAGCATGAACGATGCGTCGAAGCTGCAGGAAGGCCAGGCGCATTACTCGGCCCTGCTTTATCCCCAAGGTACATTCGTTGACGATGTGATCGTCCACAAACTAGGTCCGAACGATTATTTGCTGGTGATCAACGCCGGCACGCGCGAGAAAGACCACACCTGGGTGCGCAAGAACGTGAGCCGCTTCCGCTGCCACGCCGACGATGTGGGCGACTATTACACGCAGATCGCAATTCAGGGCCCCAAGGCGGGAGCCACGCTGCAAAAGCTAACCAGCGTTGATCTTTCACAGATCAAAAATTACTGGTTCAAGCACGGGACGGTTTGCAATCTGCCCAATACGCTGGTCGCACGCACCGGCTATACCGCGGAGGATGGATTTGAAATTTACGTTCCGTCCGACGTTGCCAACAGCGAGCGCGTGTGGAACGAGGTTAAGGAAGCCGGCAAGGAGTTCGGCATTGTGCCCTGTGGCCTGGGTGCGCGCAACACCTTGCGGCTGGAAGGCAAGATGGCGCTCTACGGCCATGAGATCTCTGACACCATCAACGTCTGGGAAGCCACGCTTGATCGGTACTGCAAAATGGAGAAGCCGGATTTCATCGGCCGCGCCGCGCTGGAGAAGGCCAAAGCCGGGGGCCTCAAGCGGATTCTGGTAGGGCTGGAAGCCGTGGATCGCGGCATTCCGCGCGATGGCTACAACGTTTTTGACGCAGCCGGCGCCGAGATCGGCTACGTCACCAGCGGATCGCCCGCCCCATTCCTCAAAAAGAACATTGCGCTGGCTTACGTACCGCCGCAGCATTCGGAAATCGGCCACGAAATGTTTGTTGAGATTCGCGGGCAGAAGATCAAGTGCAAAGTCGTTCCCACCCCGTTTTACAAACGGCCAAAGAAGGCCTAGCTGTCAAATCTGTGCTGTATAACAGTGTGTAGTTGTTCGAAGCATAAAAACTAGCCGGTGAAGTGCGAAGTGAGCGCCGACCCGCGCGAAACGGAGCATGAGGGCGCAACAGCGGAGCGTTGTGGAGCCCCAGGATAAAAGACATGGCATATCCGAAAGATTACAGATACACCAAGGAACACGAGTGGATACAGGTGAAGGGCAACACAGGGCTGGTAGGCATAACGGAGCACGCGCAGGAGTCGCTCGGGGACATAGTGTTTGTTGATCTGCCCAAGGTTGGCGCGCAAATGGAGGCCGGCAAGAGCTTTGGCACAGTGGAATCGGTGAAGGCGGTCTCAGAGCTGTATGCGCCGGCTTCGGGCAAGGTGATCGAGGTGAATGAGAGTTTGAATCAGGCGCCGGAAGCTATTAATAAGGATGCACACAGCGCGTGGATGATCAAGCTGGAGCTGACCAACCCGAGCCAGGCGGACGGGCTGATGTCCGCCGACGACTACGAGAAATACGTGGCGGAAGAAAAGTGATTTTTTGAAATCCCGAGCGGAGCGAGGGATCGCTATAGCCGCGAAAACTTTGGCCGAGGGACCGCTATAACCACAAAGAATTTTTGGGACCCCAACGATAGGCTTTAAGAGCTTAGAAGATTATAGAGCTCCCTCACCCGCAAAGAACGCGGGTTCGGGATTGCAGAAAAACATGCGCTACTTACCTAAATCGCCCGCCGATCGTGCGCAGATGCTGCGCGAGATTGGCTGCAAGTCCATTGATGACCTGTTTGCTCCCATTCCGGCTGAATATCGGTTAAACCGCGATTTGAAAGTGCCGCGGCAAATGGCGGAGTCGGAGATCATCGACTATTTCCACGACCGCGCGAACAGCAATGCCGCAGGTTACGCGCTGTTTCTCGGCGCGGGCGCTTACCATCATTACCGGCCGGTGGTGATAGATGCGATGGTCTCGCGCGGCGAATTTCTGACTTCGTACACGCCGTACCAGGCTGAGATCGCGCAGGGCACGCTGCAGGCCATTTTTGAATTCCAAACCATGGTCTGCGAGCTTACCGGTATGGAAGTGGCCAATGCCTCAATGTACGACGGCTCAACCGGAGCAGCCGAGGCCATGCTGATGGCTGTCCGCGTGACCGGGCGCAAGGCGGCGGTGGTGGCAAGAAGCGTCCATCCGGAATACCGCGAAGTGATGCACACTTACACGCAGCACCAGGGTTTGCCAATCACAGAATGCGGCTTCAAGGAAAACGGCCGTGTAGACATGGCCGACCTGGAAAAGAAAGTCACAGGCGATACAGCCTGTGTGCTGATCCAATCGCCGAATTTCTTCGGCACCATTGAAGACGTTGCCGCCGTGGCTGACCTAGCGCACAAGAAAGGCGCGCTGCTGGCGGTGTCGATTGCGGAAGCGCTCTCGCTGGGGATCGTGAAACCGCCGGTTGAGGCCGATATCGTCACGATGGAAACGCAGTCCTTCGGGGTACCGCTGGGTTACGGCGGCCCTTATGCCGGAGTGATGGCAACCAAAGAAAAGTTTGTCCGCCAGATGCCGGGCCGGCTAGTGGGCGAGACTAAAGATAAAGACGGCAAACGCGGGTTCGTGCTGACGCTTTCCACACGCGAGCAGCACATACGGCGCGAGAAAGCCACATCGAACATCTGCACCAACCAGGCGCTCATCGCCACCATGGCCACAATTTATATGACCATCTATGGCCGTGAAGGCTTGAAAGAATTAGCGCAGCAGAACCTGGCTAAAGCGACCTATGCGGCGAATGAGTTCGCAAAGAAAGGGAAGATTCTCTTCGCGGGATCGCCGCGCTTCAACGAATTTGTAGTGCAAACCAAGGACGATCCGTTCGAGATCAATAAACGTTTGCTGGCAAAGAAGACGATTGGCGGGTTCCCGCTGAAGTGGCAGTATCCGGAGTTGGGGAATGCAGCCGTGTGGTGCTGCACGGAGCTGAACTCCAAAGAGCAGATTGACGCGGCGGTACAGGCGGTGGGCCAATGAGCAATAACGACATTAAAAAAGCCACGAGGCACGTGAACCAAAACGAAGGCCTGATCTTTGAGCGGTCGTCACCGGGTAAAAAGGGTTACCGGCTGGCGCCGCTGGACGTGCCCGAGATCGACTACAGGAAAGTGCTGGGATCGGCCGCACGCGCTGATTTGGGCAGTATGCCGGAGGTGAGCGAGATGGAGATCATCCGCCACTTCACGCGGCTTTCCACGTGGAATTATGCCATCGATCTGGGGATGTACCCACTGGGTTCGTGCACCATGAAGTACAACGCCCGCGTGAACGAAGTAGTGGCCCGTTTTCCCGGACTGGCGAATGCGCATCCATTTCAGCCCGCCGAAGTTTCACAGGGCGCAATGCGCGTGATGAAGACGCTCTCCGACTGCCTGCTGGACATCACCGGCATGGATGCGATTACGCTTCAGCCCGCGGCGGGCGCGCACGGCGAGATGACGGGAATCCTGCTGATGCATGCTTACTTGCAATCAAAAGGCAACCCACGCAAGAAGATCTTAATTCCTGATTCCGCACACGGCACCAACCCGGCCACGGCGGCCATCTGCGGGTATGCGGTGGAAAACCTGAAATCGAACTCACGCGGCATGGTGGATGTGAGCGCGCTGGCAGCGCAGATGAATGAAGACATTGCCGGGCTGATGCTCACCAATCCCAACACGCTGGGCATCTTCGAGCAGGAGATCCACAAGATCGCCGACATACTGCATGAAAAGGGGGGCCTGCTCTACATGGACGGCGCCAACATGAATGCGCTGGTGGGCAAGACGCGTCCCGGCGACTTCGGCGTCGACGTGATGCACCTGAACCTGCACAAGACTTTTTCCACGCCACACGGCGGAGGCGGTCCTGGCTCTGGGCCAGTCGCGTGCAAGAAAATCCTGGAGCCGTTTCTGCCCAAGCCGGTGATTGTGGAGCGGGCTGATGGCACGCTGGCATTTGACTATGACCGGCCCAAGTCCGTCGGTCGCGTGCGCATGTTTTATGGCAATTACGGGATGCACGTCCGTGCGCTGGCTTACATTATGGCCAATGGTCCGGACGGCCTGCGCCAGACCACGGAAGATGCGGTGCTCAATGCCAACTACATTCGCAAAAAGCTGGAAGGCGATTACGAGCTGTCCTACAAGAGTCCATCGATGCATGAGGTGGTTTTCAGTGACCATATCCAGGAGCAAAAAGGCGTGAAGACCGGCGACGTTGCCAAGCGGCTGATCGACTACGGCTTCCATCCTTATACAGTGTCGTTTCCGCTGGTGGTGCATGGGGCGATAATGATCGAGCCGACGGAGAGCGAGTCGCTGGAAGAGCTAGACCTGCTGGTTGATGCGATGAAGTCGATTGCTCGCGAAGCGGAAGAAGATCCCGAATTAGTAAAAGGCGCTCCGCATACCACGCGGGTGAAGCGGCTGGACGAGACGGCTGCGGCCAGGAAACCGGTATTGCGGTGGAAACCGGCCGCAGCGAAAACAGTGGGCGAGTAGAAAACGAGTTTTGCCTTAATCCTGCCTTGCGTCCCTTAGCGTCCCTTTGTGGTGAAACTCAGGTGAAACAACTAAGAACGGAAAGTCCCACCTAACGTAACATTTCCGGTGTCTAATGCTTGAGGTACACTCATCTATAGCCATGTCATTTTTGAAGTCCTTATTTCTAGCTGTCTTTCTTACGCTATTTGCTGTTCCAGCGCTCATGGGGCAAATGCCAGCTCCCAGCGCCACTGAACCCGCGCTTCTGCACACTATGCAGCAAGAGTTGGATCGCGCGATGAGCTCGCTGAGCAAGGCCGATCCTGCGCCATACTTCATCAGCTACTCTGGCAATGACGATTTTGAAACCGTCCTTATGGCCAGCAGCGGCGCGCTGGTGGCCAATGTGGACCGGCATGATCGCACTGTGGACGTTTCTGTCCGCGTAGGCAGCCGCGCGCTGGACAACACGCACGGCGAGAACCGTTTTAACGCCATCACCACGGCCTCGCTTCCGCTGGAAGACAAACCCGATGCGATTGCGCGGGTGCTGTGGCTGAACACCGATCGCATGTACAAGAAAGCGACGCAGGGATACCTGGAAATAAAGACCAATACCAAGGTGCGCGCGGACGAAGAAGATTCTTCGCCCGATTTCTCCACGGAGAAGCCGCAGGTTTTTATCGGACAGGCCGCAGTGCCGCCCAAGTTCGATAAACATGATTGGGAAGAGCGCGTGCGCCGCTACTCCGCTGTCTTCGCCAAGTACCCTGATATTGAGAGCTCAGCCGTGGTACTGATGGTAAAGGACTCCACCCGTTATTTTGTTTCCAGCGAGAACTCGCGGTTGGTGGACTCACGTCCTCTGATTCGCATACTGGCGCTGGGCAGCACGCGTTCCACGGACGGCATGGAACTGGCGCGCTCAGAGACGTTTGACGCGACATCGTTCGACAAGCTGGCGCCGGAGCAGGTAATCCTGGCGAAGATTGAAAAGATTGCCCAGGACCTGCAGAAGCTGAAGAAGGCACCCGTAGTGGAACCGTTCAACGGCCCAGCGTTGCTCTCCGGCCGCGCGGCGGCGGTTTTCTTCCATGAGGTTGTGGGGCATCGCCTGGAAGGACAGCGCCAGCGCGGCGATAATGAAGGGCAGACGTTTACCAAGATGATTGGCCAGCCGGTGCTGCCGAAGTTCCTCAGCGTGGAAGACGATCCCACGCTGCCCTCGCTGGGCGGCGTTGAACTGAGCGGTAATTACAGCTATGACGAAGAAGGCGAGAAAAGCCGGAAGGTGGAGTTGATATCCAACGGCATACTGAAACAGTTTCTAATGTCGCGCATGCCGGTAAAAGGTTTTTTGCAGTCCAACGGCCATGGGCGGGCCCAGTCAGGGCTCATGCCGGTGGGCCGGCAGGGCAACCTGATCGTCCGTTCCAGCAAGACGGTGCCGGACGCGCAGCTGCGGCAAGAGTTGATCAACGAGGTCAAAAAGCAGAAGAAAGCCTTCGGCCTTTATTTTGAAGACATCGCCGGCGGTTTCACGCTGACCACGCGCAACATGCCCCAGGCTTTTCAGGTAATGCCGCTGATGGTGTGGAAGGTTTATCCCGACGGACGCCCCGACGAGCTGGTGCGCGGCGTGGACATCATCGGTACGCCGCTGAATGCGTTGAACCGGATTGTTCTGACCGGGCAAAAGATTGACATCTTCAATGGCGAATGCGGCGCTGAATCCGGCTCGGTGCCCGTAGCTGCCGCAGCGCCGGCCATGCTGTTCTCTGAAATTGAAGTGCAAAAAATGGCGCAGGGCCATGACCGGCCTCCGGTACTGCCGCCGCCCGGGCTGGATAAACCCCAGGTCGCGTCCCAGCAGCAAAATGCCAAGCCGGAGGTCCGCTAATGCGCCGCCTGATTTTTGCATCGCTTCTGCTGCTTGCTTTTGTCACTGCCGCCGTTGCCGGAGACAGTCCCACGCCGGCGGCTACCTCCTCGATTTCAAATGACGATCATGGCGATCCCGTGCTCAAGGCGATGATCGCGGAGCTGAAGCGCTCGCAGGAAAAGCTGCAACTGGGCGAGCTTCAGCGGCCGTATTACATCGATTACCAGGTGACGGAGCTCCAGGATTCAATCGCGGATGCAACGCTGGGTGCGCTGCGTACTGACCAGATCAATAGCGGACGGCTGGTGCGAGTGGTGGTGCGCATTGGCGACTACAAAGAGGACAGCTACTTTGGCGAAGGCATGGGCGCGGTGGAAGTAATGCCCACGGACAATCAGGAGTTGGCGCTTCGCCGGCAGCTCTGGCTGGCCACGGACAAGGCATATAAGGCCGCGCTCAGCGGGTTCACGGAAAAACAAGCAGCGCTGAAGAACGTGGAAACGGAAAATGACCTGGCGGATTTTTCGCAGGAGAAGCCGGCGCAGTCCGTGCACGATCTGGCCAAACCGGACGTGGATATGGACAAGTGGAAGCAGATGCTGCGCTCTTCTTCCGATCTCTTCCGCAGCGATCCCACGCTGGAAAGCAGCAGTGCATACCTGAATTTCCGCGTGCTGAACCGTTATTTTGTGAACACTGAGGGTACGGTTACGCGCAGCGGCAAGTCAGTCTATACCTATGTGTTTTCGGGTGCAGGGCAAGCCGATGACGGCATGAGGGTTGAGCGCAGCCACGGTTGGGTGGTGACCCGTCCTGACGAGTTGCCCAAAGCCGACGAAGTTGAGAAAGAAGCGAAGAAGCTTATCTCCACCTTCAGCGAGCTCAAGAAAGCGCCACTGGTGGAAGACGATTATCGCGGGCCGGTACTTTTCTCCGGTGACGCCGCCACATCGGTGTTCGAGCGGTTGATTGTCCCTAACATTCTGGGTATCCGCCCCGACCTGGGCAATCCAGCGCGCACTAATGGCGAGTTCGCCTCGTACTATAAGGGCCGCGTTCTGCCTGACATGTTCACGGTGGTGGACGATCCCAAAGCAAAAGAGGTCGACCATCAGAGCCTGGCTGGAACCTACAGCGTGGACGATGAAGGCGTGGAAGCGCAGAAAGTCACCGTCATCGAGAAAGGCATGCTGACGAACTACCTGCTGGGGCGCGAACCGATTCGCGATTTTCCCCACTCCAACGGCCATGGCCGCACCGCACTGGCCGGCGCGCCGCGTCCGAATATTTCCAATCTGATCTTCAAAGCTGCGAATGGCTTGCCATTTGATGAGCTCAAGAAGAAGCTGATCGCCATGTGCAAAGACCAGGGCCGGCCGTATGGATATTACGTGGAAACCACGGGCCCGCAGCTTTCGCCACGGCTGCTGTGGCGCGTCTACGTGAATGACGGGCATATGGAGCTGGTCCGTGGCGCG
Source organism: Candidatus Angelobacter sp. (assembly GCA_049802395.1). GTDB lineage: Bacteria > Acidobacteriota > Terriglobia > Terriglobales > Acidobacteriaceae > Angelobacter. The sequence goes on along the minus strand of JBARMK010000119.1, from coordinate 5,112 downwards.
GTATTCAAGCAGTTGGATACACGCGCGTTGCGCAGCGACATTGTGGCCGCAGGAACGGACGACTATATTTACAACCGCGCGGAGCCACTGCCCAGCGCGATTGTGAGCCCGTCAATCCTCTTCGGCGAGCTGGACATCCAGCGAGCCAACCGGACGCGGGAGAAGCTGCCGCAATATCCTGCGCCGGGGCTGAATTCGGCGACGAAATAAGAGATTAACCACAAGGACACGAAGGAATACAAAGGGCAAATTAAGCCTTTGTGATCCTTTGTGTTCTTTGTGGTTTAATTGATTTCTCCCCATGGGCCGCATTCACGTACTTCCCGAGCATGTTGCCAACAAGATCGCCGCGGGCGAGGTGGTGGAACGTCCCGCTTCAGTATTGAAGGAGCTGCTGGAGAACGCTCTGGACGCCGGCGCGACACGCATCCGCGTGCAGATTGAGGCCGGCGGCAAAAAGCTGATCCAGGTCACAGACAATGGATGCGGTATGGTGCGGGATGACGCGCTGCTGGCTTTCGAACGCCATGCAACGTCAAAGATCCAGGACGCTGAAGATCTCCTGAACATTCACACTCTGGGCTTTCGCGGAGAGGCGCTGCCGTCCATCGCATCAGTGGCGCGAGTGGTGCTGGAGACGCGAGCCGCCGACGAACCGGGCGGGACGGTGGTGGAGATTGCCGGGGGAAAGATCCTGCGGGTGGAAGAGGCCGGCCTGCCGCAAGGCACGTCGGTGGCGGTGCGCGATCTTTTTTTCAACACTCCGGCGCGCAAAAAATTTCTGAAGGCGGAATCGACCGAGCTATCGCATATCGCTTCGCTGGTAACGCACTATGCGCTGGCGCATCCGGAAAAGCATTTTGAGCTGCACTCGGCCACCGATGCCATGCTGGTTGCTGCGCCCGTGGGCTCGCACTCTGACCGCATATACCAGATTTTTGGGCGGGAAACGCTGGACCAGCTTGTTCCTATGGCAGCTACCATGAAGCTGGAGCGCGTGGGCATTCCGGAGCCGCCGCCGTGGCGGCGTGGAGAAGACTATGTGCCGCCGGTCCCGGGGGATTTGCGGCTGCACGGCTTCATCTCCAAGCCAGAGCTGCAAAAACTGAATCGCAATTCGATCTATGTTTTTGTGAATGGCCGCCTGATTCACGACCGGATGGTGCAGCACGCGCTGATTGAGGGCTACCGCAACATTCTTCCTCCCACAGTTTTTCCAGTGGTATTGCTGTTTATCGACTTGCCGCACGAAGAAGTTGACGCGAACGTGCATCCCTCAAAGACCGAGGTGCGGTTTCGCCAGCAATCGCTGGTGCATGATTTTGTTCGCGAATCGGTGCGCGCGGCGCTGATGAAGGCGCGCCCAGTCCCGCAGTTTACGCGCGAAATCCTGGCACAACCCACCGCTTCTCCTGGCCTCAGCCCAGGAGCTCACAACCACGCCGGCGGCAAAAATGAATTCATGCTGGAACCAGAAGCCCAACCAGCGGTGAACGAGCGGCTTCAGTTTGATGGCGCGCCGATCGCGGTGGAAGCCAACATGGCGGTCAGCGGCTTTGGACCGGTGGGCGCGCCCCACATGGCGCAGTCTGTGAACGGGCACGCCGACGCGTGTGGCAATGTGCTGGAAGATGAACCGCAGGCCATCGTCGATCAGCTTGCACTGGCCAGCCTGAGGCCGATAGGGCAGGTGCGCGATTCGTTTATCCTGGCTGTAAACGCCGACGGGTTGTGGATCATTGACCAGCATGTAGCTCATGAGCGCGTGTTATTTGAGCGAATTCTGAACGAGCGCGCAAAGAACAACGCCGCGCAAGACGGCCAGCGGCTGCTCATGCCGCTGATCGTGGACCTTACGCCCGGCCAGCAAGCGGTGTTTGCCGAAATATCGGAAGAGCTGCAGCGCAACGGATTTGAGGTCGAACTGTTTGGCACGCGTACGGTTGCGGTAAAGACCGCGCCAGGAGGCGTGCGTCCGGCGGACGTGGAAAAGATGCTGGTGGAGCTGCTGGACCAGTTTCAGCGTGAAGACCAAGTGCTGAACCTGGACAAGATCCGGGGAAAGATTGCGGCCAGCATCGCCTGCCACGCGGCCATCAAGATCAATATGCCGCTGGAGCAGAATAAGATGGAGTGGCTGCTCAAAGAGCTGGCAAAAACGGAGTGTCCTATGACGTGCCCCCACGGGCGTCCGGTGGTGTTACGGTATTCTGTGAAGGAGATACAGAAGGCGTTTAAGAGAATTTGAGGGCCCTTCTGGTTGGCTGAAACTGCGATACACTGTTTCCATGGAAATTCATTTCAGCCTTGAATTCGAAGCCAAACTCAAGCAGGCCGCGAGTGATAGCGGACGCGGCGCCGAGCAGCTTGTTCGGGAGATTGTGCAAACCTACCTTGAACATGATCTTTGGTTCAAGACAGAGGTGCAGAAGGGGCTTACGCAACTGGACAATGAACAGTTCGTTCAGCACGACGCAGTAGTAGCTCGTATCGAAGAGATGTTCCGTTCCTGATGGAGATCCGCTGGTCACAGGCAGCTGCCGCTGACTTTGCCGGGACCACTCATTACATCAAGCAGGACAATTCCAAAGCCGCATTAAGGGAACGCGAGAGCTGCTTGCTCCGCTCTCTTTTGTCGTAGTGTATCGTGTAAAAGAAAGAAAGTGCGGTTGAAATCGTGCGGCTGTTGCACGGAGCCCAACGCTGGGCCGACGACCAACAAATGAGGCAAGAGGGCCACATTTCCCACCATGACTGAACAGGAACTTGAGCAGCAACGAACGGAAAACTGGCACACGGGCGGCCGTGCGGTTCAAACCATTGAAGAGGCACGCAATTTTATCGATAGCGTTGGTTTTTGCCTGATGTATCCTGAGCGCTCACTTCCGCTGGTGCCAAGTTTTATGGGCGCGTTTGCCGGTTCGGCCGCCGGGCTGCCGGACGTAAAGCACGCCTTCGCCGATCCGCGCGCGCAACAAGCCACAGACCTGTTTGTGCGTCTGCTGCGGGAACGCTCCGCATTCGAGATGAATGTGTCCGGTGACACGACGCTGATCATCTCCGCGGCATTGTTTCCTTTCTTCTATGCGCTCGTCGGCGACCGAACGCCGAAGGCGCCGCCGAAGACAAAGGCGCACGGAGCCGCGGTTTCCCAACTGGCTTCCAAAGTTTTTGAAGCGCTACAGGAGCACGGGCCGCTGAGCAAAGGCCAGTTGCAGGAGCAAGTGGGCCGCGAACCGAGTCTCATAGCTATGGACCGCGCCCTTGGCGAACTGTGGTCCATTCTGAAGATCACGCGCGTGGATTACAGCCGCAGCGAAGGCGCTTCATGGGACGTGCTATACCGCTGGGCGCCGCAGGCAGTGAAAGACGGAATACAAATCTCCCAGCCGGAGGCAATTTCCGCGCTGGTCAGCAAGTATCTTGAAGCCATTGTCGCCGCGGAGCAAGAAGAGATCGAGCAGTTCTTTTCCCAGTTGACGTCGCGATCCAAGGTCCGCGAGGCCGTGAATGCGCTGTTGCAGGCACGCGAGCTGAGCTTTGTCACCATGGGAGCAAAGACTCTGATCCGCATGACCCCGCCACTGGAAGATCAGCGGAGGCGCAATCATGGGTAATCACACGGACGGAGCAGGTGCGAAAGGCACCGTGAGCGGCAGGAAGATTGTGATCGCCGTGGATGGCCCAGCGGGCTCCGGGAAGAGCACCCTGGCTGCGCTACTGGCGAGGAAATACAACTACATCAACATCGAAACCGGAGCCATGTATCGCGCACTGGGGCTGAAGGCGATGGAGCGCGGAGTGCCGCTGGACCATGGCGAGCGGCTGGCCGCGCTGGCCCAGGAATCGGCGATTGAACTGGTGCCTGCCCTGGAATGGAATCGCGTGCTGCTGGATGGCACGGATGTCACCGAGCGGCTGCGACAACAAGACGTGACCGATGCCGCCTCCAAAGTTTCCACGCATCCCGCAGTGCGGGAATGGATGGTGGCGCGGCAGCGCAAGATGGGTGAAGGCGGAGGGATTGTGATGGAGGGGCGCGACATCGGCACCAAGGTCTTTCCCGATGCTGAAGTCAAAATCTTTTTGGATGCCGCGCCAGAAGTTCGCGGCACACGGCGTTTTCTGCAGAGTCCGGCGTCAGCAGCGCAGGCAGCATCGGTGGTGGCAGAGTTGCATGCCCGCGACCAGCGCGACCGCACGCGAGCCAACTCGCCGCTGGCTCCCGCGTCTGACGCCGTGGTAATTGATTCCACTCATCTGACGCTGGACCAGGTGCTGGCCCGCGCGGTTGAGTTGATTGACGCCAAGCTACGAAACCCCGCGCCTGCACAAGCGTGATCCCGGTTGAATTTAAGCCATTTTCGCAACTTACTGTTTGCGAATTTGAATGGTGCCGCGGTCTGAACGCAGCCGAATATCCGGGCCGCCTTTGCCCACAGATCCGCGAGCGGTAGCATCCTTGCTGCTGTTGTCTACGGGCACGCCGAATTCACCAACGTCGATGTTGCCGCTTTTGCTTTCCGCATCCAGCCGGAAGGCTGCATTCTGCGGCAGATCAAGCTCGATGCCGCCATGGACATTGCTAATATCGATATTGCCCAGCGGCGCTTTCGTCTTAAGTTCCACAATGCCGTTGCGGTTCTCCACTTCAACTTGGCCGGAAACGTCTTCCAGATGAACTTCATTGGCGCGCGTGTTCAGCTTTACCGGTCCGGAAAGCGAGCTGGCGCGCAGGTCGCCGTGACCCAGGTTGATTTCTCCATCCAGCCGGGCCAGTTGGAGATCGGTGCGGACAGATTTGAAGTGCAACCGCTGGCCCACGCGAGCGATCTGAACATTGCCGTTGTATCCGGCATTAAAATCAAGCGACCCGGCCACGTCAGCCACGTTGCCATCCTCAACTTCACCGTCAACCAGAACATTCCCCTTTACGCCTTTGACGGTCACAGAACCGTGGCGAATGTGCAAGGACGCATCACCTTTCACCTCTTCCGCGCTGGCGTTACCATGTTCGGCGGTCAAGTCGACGGCACCTTCCCAACGCGACACGCTGAGATTTCCATTGCGCGTATTCAGCGTGAGGGCAGCCTGCCGGGGCAGCTGCAAATC
>JBARMK010000118.1:0-5619 GCA_049802395.1 Candidatus Angelobacter sp. | reverse complement strand
CCCATGATCGGCTCGACCATTCATGAAGTTTTCAGCCGCGAAACCGCCGCTGACCTTGAGCATCTGCTGCGCCGCGCCGATCGCATGTCTGTGACTGCCGCACAGTTTGAAATCCCCGTGGACAAGGACAAGCTCAACGTAAGCGTAACCGTGTCTTCCGTGCAGCATGGCAAACACAGGCTGGGCTACGTCATCGTCTTTGAAGATTACAGCGAACTGTTGAAGGCACAGCGGGAAGCGGCATGGCGCGAGGTGGCTCGCCGTGTGGCGCATGAGATCAAAAATCCGCTCACGCCGATCGCTCTTTCCGCAGAGCGTATCCGCCGCCATCTGGAGCGAGGCACAGCTCCCGACGAAGCTTCACTTGCGGTGATCCATGGCTGCGCTGAAACCATCACCGAGGCGGTGCAGACAGTCCGCTCGCTGGTGGACGAGTTCTCTTCCCTGGCCCGCTTCCCGGCTGCCCAGCCCCGGCCAGCGGACATCAATGAAATTGTGGAAGGCGCTCTCGCCATGTTCAACGGCCGGTTGGACGGAATCCACGTGGAAAGGCAGCTTGAATCGCATCTTCCGTTGGCCATGGCCGATCCGGAGGCAATTAAGCGTGCGCTTGCGAATCTCATCGACAACGCGGCCGAGGCGATGCATGACTCCCAGGTGCGCGAGATTCATATTTCAACTGCATTACTGGAGAGCCGTGACGGCCTTGAGATTATGATTGCGGATACCGGGCACGGCATCAATCGTGAAGTGAAAGAAAAACTGTTTCTGCCATATTTTTCCACTAAGAAACGTGGTACCGGCCTGGGACTGGCGATCGTACGCCGCATTATCGAAGACCATCATGGCAGTATTCGCGTGGAAGAGAACCGGCCTGCCGGCGCAAAGTTTGTCGTGGAGCTGCCTCTGGCCGCGGAAATGACGGCAGCGGAGTCGCATAGTGCATAGCATCCTGGTAGTGGACGATGAGCGCGATATCCGTGAATCTTTGCGGGGCGCTCTTGAAGACGAAGGCTACAAAATCACGCTGGCGGAAAGCGGCGAGTCCTGCCTGGAGCAACTGAAAAAACGCAGCTGCGAGGTAGTGTTGCTCGATATTTGGCTGCCCGGCATGGATGGCCTGGACACCCTGGAGCGAATACGACAACTGGAAGATCCGCCGGAAGTAGTGATGATTTCCGGCCATGGAACCATTGAGACCGCGGTCCGCGCCACCAAGCTTGGCGCTTTCGATTTTCTGGAAAAACCGCTTTCACTAGACAAAACTTTAATTGTCCTCAAGAACGCGCTCGATGCGCATCGTCTCCGGCTGGAAAACGCCGAGCTCAAAAAGCAGTTTCAGGCCAAAAGCGTCATCGTGGGCGAGAGCATTCCCATGAAAGCGCTGCGGCAGCAAATTGCCATCATGTCGCCGACGAACGGACGCGTACTCATCTATGGTGAGTCGGGTACGGGCAAAGAGCTGGTGGCACACGCTATCCACGCGGACAGCCTGCGTAAGGACAATCTGTTTGTCGAAGTCAATTGCGCCGCCATTCCGGAAGACTGGATCGAGAGCGAGCTGTTCGGACATCGCAAGGGCACGCTTCCCGGGGCCGCCGGAGATAAAGAAGGCAAGTTTGAAAAAGCCAACGATGGAACTCTGTTTTTGGACGAGGTGGGCGATATGAGCCTGAAGACGCAGTCCAAGGTGCTGCGCACGCTCGACGAACAGCGCTTCACCCGCGTTGGCGATGACGAATCCATCAAGGTTGACGTGCGCGTGATTGCGGCCACAAATAAAGACCTGGATGAAGAGATCGCCCGGGGGAATTTTCGCGAAGACCTGTTTTATCGCCTCAACGTAATTCCCTTCTATGTTCCGCCACTGCGCGAACGCAAGGAGGATATTCCCATGCTGTCGTGGCATTTTCTGAAGGAATTTTCCGCCGCTTACAGCCGCCGCCCGCGCGAGATCACCGAGGATGCCATTGAAACCCTGTGCCGTTATTCCTGGCCGGGCAATGTGCGCGAACTGCGTAACGTAATTGAACGTCTCGTCATCATGAACCCGACCGTGCACAAGATTGAGCGCAAGCACCTGCCGCCGCTGATCCATCGTGAAGGCGGGCGCGCGAACGCCGGCTTTTCCACGTTGCACCAGGCACGGGCAGCGTACGAGCGGGATTACATCCTGAAAAAGCTGGACGAAAACCACGGCAACGTAACCCGCGCCGCGGAAGTCTTAGGGCTGGAGCGCAGCCATCTATATCGCAAGATGAAGACGCTGGGAATTGCCGTGAAGGAATAAGAAGTTGTAACCAAAGCAGGAGCTAGACATCTTAATACCTATGAAACGCCTCTCCGCATTGGCTGTTCTTCTGGGCGCGACTCTGTCTTTAGCTGCCGTGCTCGCGCAGAATCCGGGGCCAGCCGCACCGCCGTCAGGGCCTGGCAAGGCCGTAGTCGTAGAGCTTTTTACTTCCGAGGGTTGCTCCAGTTGTCCGCCTGCCGACGCATTGCTGGACCATTTGCGCCAGGACCTTGCCGGTAAGAATATTCAGGTTATCCCGCTGGGCTTTCATGTGGATTACTGGAATTTCCAAGGGTGGAAGGACCGGTTCTCCTCCGCGGAATTCACCCGGCGTCAGCAGCAATATGCGCGACGCATGGGTCTTGATGGGCCATACACACCGCAGATGGTGGTGGATGGTGCGTCAGAGTTTGTTGGCAGCGACGCCGGTCAGGCCGAGCGCGTTATCAGCAAGTCCGCAAACCAGGCGGCACTGGCCGAGGTTGCGCTTTCCGCCAAGGGCGCTGATCAACTGAAGATCGAGGTAAAAGCTCCCGGAGCAGCAAACGGCGCCAGAGTAGTGTTGGCCATTACGGAAGACAACCTATCAACTAAGGTGAGTGCGGGCGAGAATGACGGCCGCGAGCTGCGTCATGCGGCCGTGGTGCGGGAGCTGCGGGAGCTGGGCACGACCCACGATGGAGCGTTCGCAGCCGAAATTCCACTTAAATTGAAAAAGGATTGGAAACCTGCTGATCTGCGCGCGACAGTGTTCGTTCAAGAAGGCGATGCCGGGAAGGTCCTGGGCGCTGCCTCAATTGCCTTGCCGAAGCAGCTGCGCTGAGGTGTGGTCCAGCTTGTTCATCTCTTCCAGAAAGAGGTGATTGTTGGGAAACTGCAGGTGCAACTGTTCTAGCTTTCTGCGGGCTTCCACGGTGTTGTTCTTGCGTACATCTTCAAACGCTACCAGGATGCTGGCAAAAGGCGCGAGGTAACGCGCGTGATCGGCTGCCAAGGCAAGCTCCTTGATGCCTTCCTGCTCGTCACCTTTGTATCCGCCCATACGTAACACCCAGCGCACTGGCGCTGATTTGCGGCCAATAATGTACTTGCCCAATCCCGTGGCTACGTAAGCGTCATAGGAATCCGGACGCAGAGCCAATACCCGCTCAGAGTAGCCGGTGGCTGCCTTGATATAAGAAAGCGCTTTGAGGTCCTTTTTGGTGAAAATACCCGTATCGTCGCCGCGGAGGCCATTGCTGAGTGAAAGGGCCAGCAGCGCCCGCGTATCATTCTGATCGCGATTCAGGCGGTCCTGCGCCAGCTTCTCGGCACGATCCAATGCGGTATCAAAAATCTTTTTGTTGGCGGCGTCCCAGGAGTAAGAATCACGTGAGTTGAAGCCTTCATCAGTGGCGAATATCTCACTGCGGAGAGCATGCAAGCGATCAAGCTCGCGGAAAAATGCGACCCACGCCTGGGCGACAGAAGGTAAAGGATCATCCTGGGCAATCGTGCCGGCTTCCTCGGCAGATTTGAAAGCTTCCTGGAACCTCAAGTCGTACATGGCAAGATAGGTCTGCGCCAGCTTGTCTTCCACGGACGGCTGCCTGGCCGCCGGCTTTTGCGCCTGAGCCGGAGCACAGAAAAGCGCCGCCAAAAAGGCTACAGCCAATACGAAGACAATTGCAGGTCGATTTCCGGCGTCCAACGTTTTCTCCATGTCTATCAACGTATCGGCATCCTAGCAGCTCAGGCTAGGTTTGCCGATGTACGAAAGGGTATGTCCCCGCAGGTGCACGAAAAAAGGTGCGCCTTGCGGCAAACACCATTGGCGGCGTGCAATTTCGGGAACTCTCATTATAAAGCAAAAAGAGGCTTTTAAGCCGGCCGGAGGGTTACTGTCCAGGCCCCGCCAGCGGGCGATCCAGCTTGGCGATTTCCTGTAAAAAGAGTGGATTGTTCGGATATTGCTCATGCAGCCATTCCAGCTTTTTTCGTGCCTCAACCTTGTTTTTGTGGCGAAGATCATCGAAAGCGAGCAGGATGCGCGCAAACGGCAGTAGATAGTGTCCACGTTCGGCCACCAGTTTGAGTTCCTTGATGCCTTCTCCCTGGTCTCCTTTGATCCCGTCCAGGCGCAGGAGCCAGCGCACCGGCGCGGCCTTGCCGCCGATGATGTATTTGCCCATGCCCGTGGCAAGATAGGCGTCATACCAGTCTGGCGAGTGGGCGAGCAGGCGCTCAGCATAACCATTGGCTGTTTTGGTGTAAGAAAGAGCGCTGAATTTCTTCTTGGCAATGAGCGCCGCGTCATCCGCGCGCAGGCCATTCACCAGGGTAAGAGAAAACAGCGCCCGGGCATCAGTCTTGTCATGTCGCAGACGTTCTTGAGCGAGCTTTTCCGCGCCGTTCAGAGCGGTATCGAACTCCACCCTGTTCTGCTGGTTCCATGCCATTGCGGGTCCATCGATGAAGGTATTATCCGAGTTGAACAACTCGCTGCGGAGGATGTGCAGGCGATCGAATTCACGAAACAGCACCGCACAAGCCTCAGCCATCCAGGGCACAGGATCATCATTGGCAAAAGCTTTGGCTGCGCGGGTCTGGCGCAGGGCTTCGTCGAACTGCAGGTTGTACATGGCGTGATAGCTCTTGTCCAGAATCGACTCCACGCTTTGAGTCTGTGCTGACATACCAGGCCTGGAGGTGCTTTGCGCGTTTGCATTCGCAACGCATAACAATGCGATCAATGCGCAAGAGAGCGCGAAAGATATGGAAGTAGCAATTCGCAAAAGGCTTTTCTCCACTTGGCGGCTGCCGCAGATACTAACAGGTTGGATGCACTTTTATAGACCCGTCGCTTCGCCCAAAGTTCCGCCCAAAGACCGCCATCTTCCCACTGCAGCCTTTTAAGACCCTGCTGCTCACTTTGTGTTCTGCTGATTCCCTTTGCCAAATGAAAAGGAATAAACCCGACCCGCTGAAGTTATATCGTCGTGCGGATTTTATCTGAAGGGGTACAGAACTCATGAATCAAATACTTAATTTCAGCTTGCGCGGCGTTATCGCGCTGGCGTTAGTGGCTTGCAGTGGATCAGCAGTTGCATGGCCCAGACACCATGGCAAGGAAGCCGAGGCGGTCAAAGTGATCTCCAGCATCTCCTTCAAGGGCGACCCGGTAGCCGATATGTCGCTCGAACAGCAGGCCGGAAGATCTTATCTCTGCGTTCATTTCGCCGCCGGCGAGACTCTGGCAATCGATGTGACCAAGCCGGACAAAATCCGGGCCGCGGAACCGGCGAGTGCCGCCGAAGACAGCGTGCGAACAGAGAACAATTCAGAGA
>JBARMK010000117.1:0-8864 GCA_049802395.1 Candidatus Angelobacter sp. | reverse complement strand
GTCTGAAGGACCCCCCAATTTTCGGGTTCTTCGATGTTGACCCCGGCAAACGTCTGCGGCGACAAGGGGGCAATCGTTATTCTGAGTACAGTGCCGTGAGTGCGGTCCAACTTTGTGGTATCGCTGGAACAGCCATTTGTACTGGCCGGATCATCAATGCAACCAGCGTCGAGAGTGATATGGTCGAACGCCCCAAAGAATCCGGAGGGAAAACCGTGGTTTAACCCATCATCTTGATCGCGGTAGACAAAAAATGAATTTTGGTTTGACGTGGCGCGAGCAGAAAGGACTGAGTAGACACCTGAGCTTATGCTGCTAGAACTCGATGCTGCTTGCAGTTTCGTGCTGGCCAAGGTATCGGTCTTTAACGAGAAAGCAAGGAATGCGAGCGACAGCACAAGGCCAAGTGTGATAAGTGAGTTCTTCATCCCGTCAATGTCCTTAGCAGTGATTGCTGGGCGTTTCCGGCCCCCCCTCGTGGGCGAGCCAACTTGGCCAGACGTTCCGGCACATCGATCATCTGCTGTCAGCCCGGCCTTAATGGTTGTTGTTGGGAAGCACCCATAATCCCAATGAATAGTGAAATCTAGGTGGCTTTCGTTACAAAAATCTGACTGAATTGTTCGCGGCGAACGCCGCCGTCGCTTAGAGTGTGACAGGGATTTGGTTTTCCGGCAGCGATGATGCACGATGTTGACGATTACGGCGAGTTCGGTTTCAGCCCTCAGCCCCCATCCCAATTCGCGGCAAATTTGTTGCGCAGGTCGGCGGGGTTCACGCCGCGTGTGCGCAATTTCCTCAAGCTCAGCGCATCATGCCTTTTTGCCAAGCGGACATTCTTTTCATCGCGCAGCAGCGGGCAGTGAAAATAGGCGGGCGTGGAGTAGCCCAGTGCACGGATCAACAGCAGTTGGCGTGCGGTACTCTTGAGCAGGTCCGCGCCGCGGACGACTTCGGATATCTGCATGGCAGCGTCGTCAACAACCACGGCAAGCTGATAGGCGGGGATATCGTCGCGACGCCACAGGAGGAAATCGGCAAAATCGCGGCCAGCGACGAACTCCTGCCGCCCATAGTATCCATCCTCGAATGAAATTGCTTTGCCATCAGGAACTTTGAAGCGCCAACTCACGCCTGCGGGAGAATCGTAGTCTTTAGCTGTTCCGACCTTTTCGCGGCAGGTGCCAGGATAGGCAAGTTCGTCGTCTGCAGGTAGGGATTGGACCGTAGCCGCCCCCGGCTGCGTGCCTGTATCATACGTTTCTTCGACCTCAGGCGAGGGCGCCTGAGCTCCACGGTTACCTCTGTATTGCGGTTCTTCATGCGGTGCAGAAAGAGCCCGCTCCAGATCCTTCCGCGAGCATGTACACGGATAGATCAATCCGCTGTCGCGCAGCTTGCGCCACGCGTCGAGATAGAAGCTGCGGCGTTCGCTCTGCGAGTACGGCCCAAAGCTGCCGAGTTCAGATCCTCCATGGGCAATGCCACCGCCGGGGTTTGCTCCTTCATCGGCAACACCACTGTCTAGGTCGGGGCCTTCGTCCCAATCCAGGCCGAGCCAGCGCAGGTCTTCATACATGGCGTTGACGAACTCCGGCCTGCAGCGCTGATAGTCGAGGTCTTCATTGCGGAAGATGAGCTTGCCTCCGGCGGCACGGGCGCGCTGCCATGCCACCCAGAAAGTGCGCGCATGTCCCAGGTGTAGATAGCCGGTAGGAGAGGGAGCAAGCCGCCCGCGATAAAGGTTCGCTAGCGGCTTGTCCAAAATGTGCTCCTGTTAATTGGGCCGGATAGCGACCAGATCGGGAGGCGCGGCCGAACCATCAACCTTTTTGAAGGTCATTGGTAGCTGCACCTCGTCCGCGTTATTCAAGAGATTGATGCGGTCAACGGAGTTGGTTCCGCCAACGCCCACCCAGATTGTGTTGCCGTCCTGCGTCATGCCGCCAGTGAAAGCTTCTGTTGCGCCCGTGGGCAGGACCGCCGAGCCTACGCCCGCACCGGGAAGCACTGTGAGTACACGATTCAGTCCTGCAGGCACCACCGCGATGTGGTTCGCGTCACTAGACACCAGGAGCTGGCGCGCGGTAAAGGCGCCCACGCCGAAGTCGAAAAAGACGTTGTTGTAGCTCACAGGCGGCGCGCAGTTTGCAGAAGTGATGGTGACGGGAGCTGTGAACGGCGTGACAGAGGCGATTTCCAGGTTAACCCCTGTTGAGTCCACGGCAACAATTTGGTCCTTATTTTTAACCCTTCCGACCAATTGGATATTAGAGCTATTGGTAGGCGGGTTATTTGCTGTGGGCTGCTGGACGTTATTGCAGGTGCTCAACACCTCCAGGCCAGCGGAGTTAGCCACGTAAACGAAGGGGCCTGAAGCGAGCGTGGCGGCGTCACGGTTGGCGCCGCCGATATTCTGGGTTGCCAGCGTCAGCACTGGCGAAAATACATAAATGTTCCCATTGTTGGCCACCACGTAGGCCCTGAAGGCGTCATCGTCAAAAGAGGCAGCTACAGCACCGGGAGAAATAAAGGTCGTGATCGTGTTGTTTGAGGCGTTAAATACCCAGAAGCGCTGGTTCGCTACAACTGGCTCAATCGGCGTGCCGGTGGCAGGATTATTGGCAGCATTGGAAATGATAACGCTGTTCCCGTCCCTGGAGACTGCCAGCACCTTCCCGATCGATTTCGTCGTGACCAGATTCACCGTCTTTGCCGCCGGATCCAGAACAACTAAGCCCACATCTGTCCCTATGTAGGCATGCGCGCCTGAGGGATCAAACACAATAGAGTTGGGAACTCCGGGAAGCCCGAGTGCGCTGCCTACCGTGGGCGGAGTTGTGCTGATATCGATGGGAACCAGCGGCATGATGGTGCCGGTTGGTACCGGAAACGAGCTCGCCGCCCACACAGTGGTTTTTGTTGTGCTCGTGCCGTTTACCGTCACGCTGAAAATATTGCTGTAAATCGGCGTGTTGAGCCCACTGCCGCACGTGGGGGGCACACACACTGCTTGCAACCCGGCACCGCCGGCCGCTGCCGCCGTGATGGTGGAGCCCGCAAGAGAAACCACTACGGGGTTATTGCTGACCAGGCTCACAGGAGCAGGCGCTGTCACTACGCCGTTTTCATCGATCATATCGGCCTGGACAACTTTGGTGTCCGCCACGTTCATAGCGACCGAGTTGGTGAAATTTCCTGCTGGATCTCCGGCGACATGGAGAATGATCGTTGCCGGCAAGCAGCTCCTGAAGGGGGTGGCCGGCGATGTGGTAGAGCCGATGGTGACGACGACTCCGGCCAGACCAGGGCCTTTGGCCGTTGCTACGCCATTCGCGTCCACAGCGACTACCGCTCCATCAGAGCTCGACCAGGTAAAACTGCCCACCGAACTGGTGATCTCGGTGCCATTATGGAACGCATGGGGTGTGAATTGGTGGGTCTGCGCGATGGAAAAGCACCCGGTTGAAGTGATTGGATCTATGGTCACGGATGTGACTGAAGGGTGTACCGACACTGAAACTGGCCCGCTGGTGATGCCCTGGGCTGTTGCCGTAATGGTAGCGGATCCGGTGATTGGATTCCCCGACGCGTCGTTGCCATTGCACACCACAAAGGTAGAGTCCCACACTCCGCCGCATACCAGTCCGGAGGGCGAGACGGTGGCCACTCTGGTGTTCGAGGAGTTGTAAGTGACCAAGGCGGTGACGGCGCTACCGGCGGAGTTTAGGACGCTTGCCGAGAGTCCCATCACTTCTCCGGCGACCAGCGATCCCGAAGCCGGAGTGACCACTACCTGTGCGACGGTATTAGCAGTTGAAGATGAGGACGAGCCACCGCCGCAGCCTGCTAAAACAGCGGCAATAATAGGAATGAATGCAAGTCTGGCGCGTGACCAGGAAACACAAGGTTCGGAGCGGGCTCTTTTGCTCCGCGTATTGAATGTCGGTGAAATGAGCATAGATGTAATATATAGAAGAGTATTCAGTGTAGATTCTTGCAGGGATTTCTTCAACAACGCGGGGTCTTTTCGCGGCTTGCACCCTTCCTTATTCGCCCTTAGAACGGGGAAATTCTCCGATCTGCCTTCCGAACAACGGCGCTTTAACAGAAAGCGGCGGAAGACAGAATTCCGGTTCTGCGGCAGAAAATGGGGTTTACTGGGGTGGTTCAAGGGCACTTCGCGGCTCTATGCGGCTGAACGACCCGTGTTGACGGGAACCGAAGCCTGTTGATATATTAAGTAGGTTCCGCGAGTTCAATTTAGCTTGCCGTAGTGAGCTGTATAGAGATTTTGCCCGAGGATTCGATCCGTTATCAGGGCTACCTCGCTGAAATGATTCGCGCTACCTTCCACCGGAAGGGTATGCGAATCAGGGAAAACGAAACGGAGCGCCCCCGCATCGGCTCGGTGCCACCGTCGTTACCCAACCACAGATAGGTAACTTCAACAGTCTCCGCCAAAGGCGGATTTATGGCTGCCTGCGTTGCAGCCAGTCTCGCACTGCGGGATTCCTAAAAGCAGGCTGGGCGTGCGTGTGTGCGCCGCAATGTGCCTGCAAGAGACCAGGGTTTTGATTTAAAGAGGAAATACTGTGCCGACATTCAATCAGTTGGTCCGCAAAGGAAGAACGGCGCCGAATTACAAAACGGCCAGCCCCGCCCTGCAGGCTTCGCCACAGAGGCGCGGCGTATGTACGCGCGTTTATACCCAGACGCCGAAGAAGCCGAATTCCGCGCTGCGCAAGGTTGCGCGCGTGCGCCTGACGAACGGGATCGAAGTGACTACGTACATTCCCGGCGTCGGCCACAACCTGCAGGAGCACTCAATCGTGCTCATCCGCGGAGGCCGCGTGAAAGACCTACCCGGCGTGCGTTATCACGTAGTGCGCGGAACGCTGGACGCCACAGGCGTTGCTAACCGCAAGCAGGGCCGTTCGAAGTACGGCGCTAAGAGACCGAAGTAATTGCCAGAATTTGGTAATTGCCAAGATTGCCAAAATTGAAACCAGATTGATTGCGGACGAGCAATTTCGGCGATTTTGGCAATCAAAAAGAGATCAAGTTTCAGAGGACTTTAAAAAGCTATGCCACGTAAAGGACACGTTCCCAAAAGAGATCCCATCGCGGACCCGATCTACGATTCCACGCTGGTGACCAAGTTCATCAACACCATGATGTGGGGCGGAAAGAAATCGACCGCGCAGGGAATTTTCTATAAATCCATGGAAAACCTGCAGTCCAAGGGTGGCGACGAAGCCCTGAAGCTGTTCAAGAAAGCCGTGGAGAACGCCAAGCCGCTGCTGGAAGTGAAGACCCGCCGCGTGGGCGGAGCCAACTACCAGGTGCCGGTGGAGGTGAATCCGGACCGGCGCACCTCGCTGGCGATCCGCTGGATCGTAAGTTACGCGCGCGGCCGAGGCGAAAAAGGCATGGTGGACAAGCTCACCAATGAGTTACTGGACGCGGCCAATGGTCGCGGCGCGGCGATCAAGAAAAAGGAAGACGTCCACCGCATGGCGGAAGCCAATAAGGCCTTTGCCCATTATCGCTGGTAGGAAAGCAGATGTTGCCAAGAGCTGAGAGCTAATGCCAATCGGCAGCATAAAGAGATTTTAAGGATTTAGGACACAAAGTGCCCAGACAAGCACCACTAGAACGTTGCCGCAACATCGGGATCATGGCCCACATCGATGCCGGCAAGACAACTACGACTGAACGAATCCTGTTCTATACGGGCATCACGCACCGCATTGGCGAAGTGCATGAAGGCACCGCCACCATGGATTGGATGGAGCAGGAGCAAGAGCGCGGAATCACGATTACCTCCGCCGCCACGACCTGTGTCTGGCGCGACATTCGCATCAACATTATCGATACGCCCGGACACGTGGACTTTACCGCTGAAGTCGAGCGGTCACTGCGTGTGCTGGACGGCGCCGTGGCTGTGTTTGATGCCGTGCACGGCGTGGAGCCGCAGTCGGAAACCGTATGGCGCCAGGCCGATAAATACGGCGTTCCGCGAATTTGTTTCATTAATAAGATGGACAAGATGGGCGCCGATTTTGAGCACGCCATCGATACCATTCGCAAGCGTTTGAATGCACGCCCCGTAGCCATCCAGATCCCCATTGGACAGGAATCGGCTTTCAAAGGCGTCATCGACCTGGTCGAGATGAAGGCCATTTACTGGCGCGATGAAACCCTGGGCGCCAAGTACGAAGTGGAAGAGATTCCCGCCGACCTCAGGAAAAAAGCCGAGGCGTTCCACGCCCAACTGGTTGAGTCGGTCGCTGAAAACGACGATGAGATGCTGCACAAGTTTCTGGAAGGCGAGCCCATCAGCGCCGACGAGTTGCGCGCTTCACTGCGCAAGAGCGTGATCGGGCTGAAGCTGTTTCCGGTCCTATGTGGAACGGCTTTCAAGAATAAAGGCGTGCAGACGCTGCTGGACGCGGTGGTGGATTACCTGCCTTCGCCTCTGGACATTCCGCCCACGCAGGGCCACGATCCTGACCATCCGGAAAAAGCGCTGGAGCGCAAACCGGCGGACAACGAACCTTTCTCCGGGCTGGCGTTCAAGATCATGGCCGATTCGTTCGTCGGGCAGCTCGTGTTCGTGCGCGTGTATTCCGGACATCTGAAGACCGGCGACAGCGTGTTGAACACCACGCGCGGCAAGACCGAACGCATTGGCCGCCTGCTGAAGATGCACGCCAACAAGCGCGAAGAGATCAGCGAAATTTATGCCGGCGACATCTGCGCCTGCGTGGGATTGAAGAACATCACCACAGGTGACACGATTTGCTCGGACAAAGCGCCGATCCTGCTGGAGTCGATTGAGTTCGCTGCACCGGTGATCTCCGTTGCCGTGGAGCCCAAGACCAAGAGCGACCAGGAAAAAATGGGTGTCGCGCTTAACCGCCTGGCCCAGGAAGATCCCACATTCAAGGTCGCAACCGATCCGGACTCCGGACAGACCATCATCAGCGGCATGGGCGAGCTGCATCTGGAAATCATCATCGACCGCATGATGCGCGAATACAAAGTGGAAGCCAACGTGGGCAAACCGCAGGTGGCTTACCGCGAAACCATTCGCAAGCATGCCGAGGCCGAGGGCAAGTACATTCGCCAAACCGGCGGTTCTGGCCACTATGGCCACGTAAAGCTGCGCATCGATCCCAATGAGATGGGCAAGGGCTTTGAGTTCATCAACGAGATCAAGAGCGGTTCCGTGCCCCGCGAATTTTTCAAGCCCATTGAGCAGGGCGTGAAGCAGGCGATGGAGGGCGGCGTTCTGGCCGGCTATGAACTGGTGGACATCAAGGTCACGCTCTATGACGGCAGCTATCATGAAGTAGATTCCGACGAAATGGCGTTTAAGATCGCAGCTTCCATGGGCTTCAAGGAAGCGGCGCGCAAGGCTTCGCCGGTGCTGCTGGAGCCGATCATGTCGGTGGAAGTTGTGGTCCCCGAAGACTTCATGGGCGTGATTATCGGCGACCTGAACTCGCGCCGCGGAAGGATTGAAGGCGTGGAGCATCGCGCCGGTTCGCAGGTGATCAAGTCCCTGGTGCCGCTGGCGGAGATGTTTGGTTATGCGACCCACATGCGCTCGAGCACCCAGGGCCGCGCAACTTTCTCCATGCACTTTGCGCATTATGACGAAGCGCCGCGCGCGGTGACCGAAGAGATCATCGCCAAGGTGCAGGGCAAGCCGGCGGCTAGGTAAGCTTTGGCCGCAGGCAGCGAGTACGTAATTGTCTGGAAATTTCGGGCACGGCAGGACAGGGAAGCAGAATTTGTTCAGAAGTACGGGCCTGAGGGAGCATGGGCGCGTTTCTTCCGTGGCTCCGCAGGCTATATCAAGACGGAGTTAGTAAGGGATGTTGCTGATCATTTTCGCTATCTCACGCTGGATTACTGGCAGACGGAAGAAGAGTTCAACCGGTTTCGCCAGCAGAACGTGGCCGAGTATGAACGGCTGGACAAAGAATTTGAAGGTTTAACCGAAACAGAAACGCGTTTGGGCGCGTTCTGGGTCAGCAAAGGTTAGAGGAGCTTCATGGCAAAGGAAAAATTTGACCGCAGCAAGCCGCACGTAAACGTCGGGACGATTGGTCACATCGACCATGGAAAGACAACTTTGACGGCGGCGATCACCAAGGTGTTGAGCAAGCACAACCCGAAGATCAAGTTTCGTTCGTTCGATTCGATCGACAACGCGCCGGAAGAGCGTGAGCGCGGCATCACCATCGCTACGGCGCACGTGGAGTATGAGACGTCCAACCGGCATTACGCGCACGTAGATTGCCCGGGCCACGCCGACTACATCAAGAACATGATTACCGGCGCGGCGCAGATGGACGGCGCGATTCTGGTGGTGGCGGCGACGGATGGTCCGATGCCGCAGACGCGGGAGCACGTGCTGTTGGCCCGTCAGGTAGGCGTGCCCTGCATCGTGGTGGCGTTGAACAAGTGCGATGCGGTGGACGATCCCGAGTTGCTGGACCTGGTGGAGCTGGAAGTGCGCGAACTGTTGAAGAGCTACAAGTTTCCGGGCGACGATGTTCCGGTAGTCCGTTTGTCGGCCCTGGGCGCGCTGAATGGCGAAGCCAAGTGGGAAGGCAAGGTAGATGAGCTGATGGCGGCGGTGGACAAGTACGTGCCGCTGCCGGCGCGCGACATTGACAAGCCGTTCCTGATGCCGATTGAAGATATTTTTTCGATCTCGGGGCGCGGTACGGTGGTTACGGGCAGGATTGAGCGCGGCAAGGTGAAGGTGGGCGAGGAAGTGGAGATTGTCGGCTTCCGCGAGACGCGCAAGACCGTGGTAACGGGCGTGGAGATGTTCAAGAAGCAGT
>JBARMK010000116.1:0-17573 GCA_049802395.1 Candidatus Angelobacter sp. | reverse complement strand
CCTGGGGAACTCCTGGGGTCGGAATTTACCTAATGGGCTCCGGCCAGGAAAGCCATTTACTGTCTGAACTGGATGGGGTGTGCAGGGTTGCCTTCCGCCGTGCCATTACACCCTTAGTCCCGCAGGGTCATCAGTCCCGCCGGCGTCTCCTCCAGCTTAAGCTGCTTCACCAGCGGCACGAATTCGGCGTTGTTGGCACAGCCATGGAGTCGCGACAAGCACTCGCTATTCACTGCTTGCGGAATGCGGTTGCGTATATCGGAGCCATTATCAAAGGTAATTCCGATACCGAGCAATGTCTTGTTCGGCGGCGACATCAGTTTCACGCATGGAGAGCCGGCGCAACCCTCCGGCATTGTCTGCACTTGATGAAGTGAAATTGCGGGATGTCCGGGCCTGGAAATAAACACGACGACGTCGGTCACGAGACCGTCCCTTACCCTCACGGTTGTTCCCATGAGCAAGGGTGGCGCGAGGTGCAACTTGCTTAACAGAGCATTCTCAGCTTTCATGTGATACAAGCAAGTCTCTTGAAAGCACATCCTCTGCGTTTTTTGAAACTCCTTGCGCGATAACAGTTCCGCTTCCGTAGTCTTTCCCACAGAAAGGCCGTTAATGGCGGCTAGGTTTCTTGCCGCTTCTTTCGCGGGAAAGGCAATCGCATACCACGCAACGGCCAACAAAGCCACTACGAGTCCCACACATCCGGCAGCGATGAGATATTTTTTCATCGAACGTTCACGACCCTACAGAGAAGGGTCTACTTGGTTTTTCTTGCGGCTTTTTTCTTCACTGCCGCGAGAGGCGCAGGATCTCCCGCCATCTTCTTTAAGCGTCCTTCAAGCTGGGGCCGCTTCAGGGCGCCGCTCAATCGATCCAGGATATTTCCTTCGGCATCGATAAAGACCGTCCCCGGCATTGCCTGGGCCACGCCAAAATCATTCAGGGTATCGAGAGTCGCGCCCATCATGACGGTCAAACCGTTCAGGGTATGTTTCTTGATGAAGGCCTCGACGGCTGGTTTCATCTCGTCATCGTCGATGGACGCGGCAATGAAAACTATTCTGCCCTTGTAACGATTCTGCATCTCGCTCAGCAGCGGCATCTCCGTGGCACACGGGACGCACCATGTGGCCCAAAAGTTGAGCACCACAGGCTTTCCGCGATACTCCTCCAGCTTGTGCGGAGCGCCTTTGAGGTCATGCAGCGCCAGGTCAGGCGCAGTTTCGGTGGCGGAGGCGGCAAGCGCCAGCCCCAGGATTGTTACAGCAATAATCTTGGCCCAAAGAGCACGCATAAAACTCATATATAACATGGATACAGTAGGCAGCCGGTGCTGCTCAAGAACTTAATTTAAAATGAAAACTGCCATAGGGAGGCGATTCTCTTCTTGCTCGCGCGCTGCCAGGATGCGTTTCACGGACCCGGCTTACCATGATTGCCGCCTGCCTGTTGCTCATCATTGCGATCGCCGGTGGAACGCTGCTTACCTTTCTCTTTGATCACAATGCACCGGGCGCCGCCCGCATCTGCCTGGGTGCATGCCTTGGACTGCCGCTGATGGCCAGCATCGGATTTCTGCTCGCGCTGGCGATGGGACTCACCGCCACCAGCGTCACGCTGAGCGCCGTGGTCCTGCTGCTGCCATTTCTACTTTTGTTGAGACGAAGTTATCGCCAGCTGGTCTTTATCAACTTATTCTCACGTCGAGCGGCTTCTCTGACCTCAGGCCGGAACGTGGCGTATCTCTTATTCTATGTAGCTATTGGCATACTTCTGGGATTGGTCTTCGATCGTGCCGTGTTTATCCGCCCGGATGGGATTTTCACCGGTATCGTCAATAACCTGGGCGATCTGCCTCTGCACCTGCAAATCATCAACAGCTTCGCGCAGGGACAAAACATTCCACCTGTAGATCCAACCTACACCGGAGTGCGCTTTGCCTATCCGTTTCTAGTTGATTTTCTGGCTGCCATGTTGGTGCGAGCCGGTGCGAGCGTGATAGCTGCGATGTGGATACAAAACATGGCCCTGGGGCTGGCTCTGATGGGATCGATGCACTACTGGACGCTGCTGCTCACGCGCAACCGGTTGGCCGGGATCATCGCGCCCATGCTGGTACTTTTCAGCGGGGGCCTGGGATGGTGGCTGCTCTTCTCCGATCCCGTGCCGAACGACGGGGTCCTTTCCTTGCTCGCCAACCTGCCCCACGATTACACCATTGTGCCCAACAGCCTGCTGCGCTGGGGAAATTCGATGACCACCCTCTTTGTACCGCAGCGTAGCATTCTCTTCGGATTGCCGCTGGCGATCTTTATCTTTTGCCAATGGTGGATGGCGATCTCACAACAAGAAACTGCTTTAGCCCCCGCAAAAGCGGATGCGGGCCAGTCAAATCAAATGCCTGGCCCACGAAAAGTTGTACACGTCTCCAGCACAGCGCGGCGCAAGATGGCGCTAAAGGCAGCCGCTCCGGCCGAGCCTCAATCCATATCCGATCGACGCATGCTTGCAGCGGGGCTCGCCGTTGGCTTGCTGCCGTTGATTCACGCGCACACATTCCTGGTCGTAATGTCGGTTGCGGTATGCTTAGCTCTCATTTTTCAATCTGTATGGCGAAGCTGGCTGCTCTTCTTTGCTGTTGCAATTCCGGTCTCATTGCCGGAGATTTTGTGGCTGGCCAATACAGGTGGCGTCAATGCGAAGAGCTATCTCGGATGGCAGCCGGGATGGGACCATGCCGATCACAACGTACTGTGGTTTTGGCTGGCGAACACCGGCTTGTTCATCCCGCTGCTGGTGGCAGCACTGCTCTGGCGAAGAACCGATTTTGCACTGCCTCAGCGTTTGCTCAAGTTCTACGCACCATTTCTTTTCTGCTTCATCATTCCCAACCTTGTAAAACTGGCGCCCTGGGTTTGGGACAACATTAAGGTTTTATTCGTCTGGTATATCGCTTCCACTCCGCTGGTGGCGCTGCTGCTGGCAAAGTGGTGGGCGCAAAAATCCTTTTGGCGATGGCTTGCCCCGCCACTGCTGGCAACTTTGATTTTTGCCGGAGTGTTGGACGTGCTGCGCGTTGTCACCGCATCAACCGAATACCTGGAGTTTGATCGCAACGGAATTGCGGTAGCAGACGCTATCTCCAGGGAAGCTGCGCCTGGGGCGCTGGTGCTGCATGCGCCTACTTATAACTCTCCGGTATTCTTGACAGGACGGCGTTCACTGCTCGGTTATCCGGGCTGGATGTGGTCGCGTGGGCTGGACTATTCCCAGCGCAGCGCAGATATTCAGAGCATCTATTCGGGAGGGCCCGATGCAAATGCCCTGCTGCGGCGTTATGGCGTCGATTACGTGCTGCTGGGGCCAGCCGAGCTTGCATCCTTTAAGGTAGATGAGACATTCTGGTCACGATACATGAAGCTGGCGCAGGCAGGACCATACCGTCTGTACAAGATCAATGGGGGACCACAGAAGTGAGGGTTGAAAAATGAAGATCGGCATTCTTACCGGAGGAGGCGATTGTCCGGGGTTGAACGCAGTAATCCGCGCGATTGTTCGTAAAGGCATCTTTCATTATGACTACCAATTTGTCGGCTTCATGGAAGGCTGGCGCGGGGTGCTGGAAAACATGGCGCGGCCTCTCGATATTGAGGCGGTAAAAGGCATCCTGCCGAAAGGCGGCACGATCTTGCGCACCTCGCGCACGAATCCGGCGAAGAAGGAGGATGGGCTGGAGTTATGCATAGCGAACCTGAAGTCCAATGGCGTTGATGCCATGGTTGTCCTCGGTGGCGACGATACCCAGTCTGTCTCTCAGAAGCTTTTTGAACGCGGCGTAAAAGTAGTCGCTGTACCCAAGACCATCGACAATGATTTGAGCGGCACCGACCTGTGCTTTGGTTTTGATACCGCCGTCAGCATCGCTACTGAAGCTATAGATCGAGTGCACACTACCGCGGAAGCGCACAACCGCGTAATCGTGGTGGAAGTGATGGGCCGCGATTCCGGCTGGATTGCCATCTACAGCGGCGTTGCGGGCGGCGCCGACGTGATCCTGATTCCGGAGCGCCCTTTTGCGCTCGATGAAGTGGCTGAGGTCTTGACGCGCCGCCACGAGCGCGGACGTTACTTCAGCATCGTGGTAGTGGCCGAAGGCGCTAAGCTGGCCGGAGACCAGGCTTTTGCCATGGAACGCCGCAAGACCGATGAATTCGGGCACGTACGCCTGGGCGGCATCGGCAATTCCCTGGCGGCGGAGATCGAGAGCCGTACTGGTTTTGAGACCCGTGCGGTGGTGCTGGGACACATACAACGCGGCGGGTCTCCCACGGCTTTTGACCGGATGCTGGCCACGCGCTATGGCATCGGCGCGATTGACCTGGTCCATGAAGGCAGATTCGGACGCATGGTGGCGTTGAAAGGCAATGACATTTCTTCCGTGCCCATAACCGACGCGATCGCCAAGACGCGCTACGTTAATCAGGAATTGATTGACGTGGCCACCAGCCTTCTCGACACCCATACGTCGGGGGTCCATCTGTTGCGCCCTGGTAACCCGCGTTCATGAAACAAGCGCCGGCAAAAGCCCGGAGGCGAAAGGCCCGCGCGCGACGCACCGAGTTTGCGATTTTGCCAAGTCACGCGGCAGGCAGCGATTTCTGGTGGTGGAGTTGCATGGCTATCCTATTTATCGCTGCATTGCTGCGCTTGGTTCTTTTGACACAGAAGCCACTGCATCATGATGAAGGCGTCAATGGGATCTTTCTAACAACGCTGTTTCGAACCGGCTTCTACCACTACGATCCCAGCAATTATCACGGACCTTCACTTTATTACCTGGCCGTGATCCCAGTGGCCATTAACAATGTGTTTCATTGGGGGCATGGGCTGAGCATCTTTGCGATTCGTTTCCTTACCGCCGCCTTCGGTATGGGAATTGTATGGCTCATCCTTTGCCTGCGC
Organism: Candidatus Angelobacter sp.; assembly: GCA_049802395.1. Classification (GTDB taxonomy): domain Bacteria; phylum Acidobacteriota; class Terriglobia; order Terriglobales; family Acidobacteriaceae; genus Angelobacter. The sequence goes on along the minus strand of JBARMK010000116.1, from coordinate 12,608 downwards.
CGATGGCTGGGACAGGCGGCAACGCTGGCGGCCGCTGCGTTTGCCGCGGTCTCGCCGGGATTTGTGTATTTTTCCCGCTACTTCATCCACGAAATCCTGTTTGTCTTTTTCACTCTGGGCGTGATCACCGGCTGGCTCTGGTACCGCGCCGCGCGCAGAGCGCGCTATCTCCTCCTGGCGTCGGCCTCAGCCGCGCTGCTGTTCGCAACCAAAGAGACCTGGATCATCACAGCGGCGGTTTGGCTGATTGCCATTCCCTGCACCGCTGTGTACCTACGCATCCGCGGAATACCCAGCGACGAAGCAGCATGGGCGGATGAAAGAGAGGGGGGCGAAAACCGCAACCAGAGCAAGGCCAGGCTCTATGCTATTGCCGCTGCAATTTTTGTGGCAATCGGGGTCCTGTTGTACTCCTCCTTCTTCACGAACCTCCAGGGCATTCTGGATTCGGTGCGAACGTTTACTTACTGGACAAAAACAGGCCAGAACGGCATCTACAACCGGGACTGGTCAACTTACCTGGCCTGGCTCTGGTCTGAAGAAGCGCCACTATTGGTCCTCGGCGGCGTGGGGGTGCTAGTGGCGCTGGTTCGCGCGCGCAGCCGCTTCATGGTGTTTTGCGCTTTCTGGACGTTGGGGATTTTTGCGGCATACTCGCTGGTGCCATATAAGACTCCCTGGCTCGCGCTCAGCATAATTCTTCCGCTGGTCCTCATGGCTGGATACGCGATTGGCGAAGCCTATCAACCAGGATTGCGCGCATTGACCCTGGCGATCGCGGGGATTGCGATTTCCATTTCGCTCTATCAGGCCATTGAGGTCAGTTTTGTGCACTACGATGACGACGCCTACGCCTACGTATACGCACACACGAACCGGGATTTTCTGGGACTGATCGACGATATTGAAGCCATCGCGGCCGCGAATCCGGCAAAGAAAGACATTGGAATCACCGTGGTCTCGCCCGAGCATTGGCCGCTGCCCTGGTATCTGCGCGACTATACGCACGCAGGCTACTGGGGACATATCGTCCCAACATCCGAGCCGATTGTGCTTGCTCTTAAACCGCAGATCCCGGAGATTGAGCGGCAGTTAGGCGACAAATATCGTCGCTATAGCACTCATGAACTGCGTCCTGGCAATACGCTGGTAATGTTTGTGAGAAAAGATATTCAGCCGTGATGAAGGCCGCATGGATGGTCAGCGTCGCAAGCAGCGAAGAGTTCGGTCCTAAATTCTCTTGTGCGTTAAGAAAAGCAAAGAATGACAATTTGCGGAAGGCACGTCCTATAATCTGTGAGGCCATTCATGCACTCATTTCTTCAAGATCTCCGTTACGGTGCGCGCATGTTGCGCAAGAACCCAGGTTTTGCGATTGCCGCCATCTTTACGCTGGCGCTGGGCATCGGCGGCAACACAGCCATCTTTACGATTACCAGCTCTGTGCTTCTCAAGGCGCTCCCGTATCAGAACCCGCAGCAACTTTTCTCACTCGACCTGCAAAGCAAGGACGGACAGTCACACTGCTGCAGCCTGAACCGCTTTGATCTGGTGCATGACCGCAGCCAGTCATTCTCCGGAGTGGCGGCAGCCGCCAATGACAATTTCAATCTCACCGGCCGTGGTGAGCCGCTGCAGGCGCCTTCGGCAAGAGTATCTCCGGAATTTTTTGAGTTGCTGGGCATCAAGCCGCAGCTCGGACGATTCTTCATTTCCGAAGAAGGCCAGCCGCAGGGCAAACCGGTCATCGTGATCAGCGATGGGCTCTGGCATAGCCGTTTTGGCGGTGACAAAAGCGTTATCGGGCAGACCGTTGCATTGGATGGCACGCCGTATACGATCATCGGGGTGCTGCCCGCGGGAATACAGTTTCCGTTCCTTGCCCCGGCGGACATCTGGTCACCCCGGTATTTTGAGCATTCATTGTTTACCACGCAACGTTTGCGCATGGGCGTGGGATATCTCACGATTATAGGGCGGCTGCGTCCCGGAATTTCACGCGAGCGCGCAGTGGCGGAGATGAGCGTTCTCCACCAGCAATTTCAGAAGGAACATCCGGGGGCCCCTGACGCTCAGCCCGATCTTTCCGTGATGCTCATCGGCCTGCAAGACTCGGTGGTGGCGAACATTCGCGGCTTGCTCATGATGCTTTCGGGCGCGGTCGCGGTGGTTTTGCTGATCGCTTGCGCCAATGTTGCCAGCCTGCTGCTTTCGCGCGCGTTATCGCGCAAGAAAGAGATCGCGGTGCGAGCGGCGCTGGGAGCGCAACGGGGAGCACTCATCCGCCAGTTGCTCACGGAAAGCGTGCTGCTGGCCTTGATGGGTGGCCTGTTCGGCCTGGGCCTGAGCTGGGCCGCAACCAGATACCTTGCCACCCTGGGCGACAACAACCTGCCTCAGGGAATGCCCATTGCCATGGACACGCGGGTACTGCTTTTCATGGTGGCGATTTCCGTCCTGACCGGCATCCTCTTCGGCATCTTCCCTGCTCTCCAGCTTTCGAAAACCAACGTGAATGAAACTCTGCGCGACGAAGGCCGCGGCACCACCGGCGGCCACCGGCGGATGCAACTGCGCGCGCTGCTGGTAGTGGGCCAAGTTGCGCTCTCGCTGATGCTGCTGATCGGCGCCGGCCTGCTGGTGCGGAGTTTCTCGCGACTGATGCGCGTAGATCCGGGGTTCGATCCGCAAAATGTGCTCACCATGAATGTTTCATTGCCGACGGTGAAGTACGCCGACGCGCAAAAGCAAGTCGCATTTTTTGACGATCTGGTGCGCCGGGTGTCGGCGCTGCCCGGAGTACGCTCAGCCGCCATTTCCGCGGCCCTCCCGCTCGTCCCCAAGCGCATTACGCCGGTGCTGCCGGAAGGCCAGCCTGAAGTTCCGCTGGCGGAGCGGCCCTTCATCATCATCGAAGCGATCAATCCTTCCTGGTTCCGGACCTTAAGTGTCTCATTGCAGGCAGGACGAGAGTTCACTGATGCCGACAACGCCACCGCGCCCAAAGTGGTGATTGTGAACCAGGCCCTGGCGCGCCGCTACTGGCCAAACCAGAATCCGGTGGGCAAGCACATTGTGGTGGGCCGCCAGACTGCGTCGGAAATTGTAGGCGTGGCCGCCGACGTCAAGAACCGGGGACTGGCGCTGGACGCTCAGCCACAGCTCTACCTTCCCTTCCCACAATTGCCGTGGGCCAACATGAACCTGCTGGTCCGCACGGCAACAGATCCACATGGCATGATCCCAGCAGTGCGCGCGCAAATCTCCGCCATTGATGCCGACCAGCCGGTTACCAACATTGAGACAGTGGATGAATTGATGGATGGGTCGCGCGCTCAGCCGCGCTTCATTTTACTTTTGCTGGGGGTCTTCTCCGCAGCGGCACTTGTACTGGCGATCATCGGCATTTACGGTGTTCTGACGTATGCCGTCGCGCAGCGGCGGCAGGAGTTGGGTATCCGCCTGGCGCTGGGCGCGGAGAAGTCCGACATTCTACGCATGGTTGTCGGCCACGGACTCATTCTTACAGGCGCGGGGATTGCGTTTGGTTTGATTGCGGCCCTGGCGCTGAGCTGGCTGATGGCCAGCGTGCTTACCGGTATTCTGTATAAGATCGGCGCGCGCGATCTAACCACGTTCATACTAGCGCCGCTGGTGTTTCTGGTAATCGCAGCGTTGGCCAGCTATCTTCCTGCACGCCGCGCGACGCAAGTGGACCCGAATGAGGCGTTGCGAAGCAGCTAAAAAATCGCCGATTGCGCAGATGAGCGCAGATTAGAAACTTGCCATGCGAAAGACCATCTTTTATAGAGTCCCATCTGCTCTCTGCGGACCCAGAGATATTAGATTTTATCTGCGTGTATCAGCGTGAATCTGCAGCAAACTCCTCCCCTAGTCGGCAGCGGACGAAACCCCGGCCCGCAAAATCTTTTTACGCACGGTCAGCTTATCAATCAAATCAGTTTTGATCTTGAAGCCCCGGCCTGCAGTTTGGGGGACTTTGATGAAACCTTGCCCTGAAACCTCAACAGCCGGCTCAATAATGTCTTCTTTCCAATAACGTTTGGAGGCGGAAACATCACCGGGCAGGGTGAAATTCTTGCGGGTGGAAAGCGCGATATTATGCGAGCGGCCGATGCCAGTTTCCAGCATGCCTCCGCACCACACGGGGATGCCATTCTTTTGCGCCGCATCATGGACAGCAATCGCCTGGCTAAAGCCGCCAACACGTCCCACTTTGATGTTGATGATCCTGCAGGCCCCCAACTCAATGGCGGCCTGGGCGTCGCGCGCGTTGTGGATGGCCTCATCCAGGCAGATGCTGGTCTTGAGTTTTTTCTGCAGCTGCGCGTGAAAATAAAAATCATCGTGCCAGAGCGGCTGTTCGATCATCAGCAGATTGAAGCGATCGAATTTTTTCAAGTGGTCAATCTGGTGCAGCGTGTAAGCGGAGTTGGCGTCACAGCTAAGTAAGATATCCGCCCAGCGGTCGCGGACCTTGCCAAAAACTTCCAGGTCCCAGCCCGGCTTGCATTTCACCTTGATGCGGCGATAGCCGGCGGCCAATTCGGTCTCAATCTTTTCCAGCAATTGCTCGTGCGAATTCTGAATGCCGATGGAAACACCGCAAGGTATTTCCTCTTGCGAGCCGCCCAAAAGCTTCCACAGCGGCATTTGTCGCGCCTGCGCTTCCGCGTCCCACAAGGCGTTTTCCAGGGCACCCTTGGCCATGCGATGACCGCGGACACGGTCCATCATCGCCGGAGCTTCAGCGCCCTTGTCGATACCCTTACCCAGAAATGCAGGCGCAAGATACTGCTCCAATGCATACCACGCGGTATCGATCGACTCTTCGCTATAAAAAGGACCTTCACCCGCGACGCACTCGCCCCAGCCTTCCGGGCCGTCTGTATGCACGGTCACCAGGAGGATGCGGCGTTCGGTGGTGCGGCCAAAGCTGGTTTCAAAGAAATGCACCAGCGGCATGCGAATTTCGCGCAAGGTAATGGTTTCAACTTTCACCGCGCCTCCTGTGCCGGTCAGTCCTCTTCATCCGGCGATGCGTAAGACCACGTCTCATCCCAGCGGCTCAGCAGAAAAGCCCCGTTCCCCTGAGCGTCGCGTTCGTAGGCCAGCGCGATCAGCCCCTGGGAAAATGCCGCCAGAAACTGTTCCCGATTGCGTTTTTGAATTTCAGCGGCGCGGGGCCGGTCAGTAGTCGAAGCCTTCCAGGCATAGATTTGCGCCGGCACTTCGATTTTTTTCGCAACGTGAAATTGCTGCGGCTGATTTTTCTCCAGCAGATCCAGCACGCGCTTGGATTTCAACCACCATTCGGCAACGAGCCGGTCCGTGGGCAGGCCGCCTTGCAGCGGCGATGACGAGTATCCGTAATGATTGATGCTGTAACGCCGCGTGATTACGCCTAGCCGGGCCAGATTGAGATGAGCATTCTTGATCTCCAGCGGATCGAAGGTCCACTCCAGCAATTCAAAGCCATGCTGCAAAGCATCTTCGCGTTGGGCCAGCTTCAATCGGCGGCCCAGACCCAGGTTGCGCCAGGTGTCACGCACGGCCAGCATGTGCGAGTGCAGATAAGCATGTCCGGCGCGGCTTCCAGGAATGGAAAAAGCAAAGCCCACCAACTCACTGCCATCGAACGCGCCAATAATCTGCCCGCCAATTTTCTGGCTAACCACGAACATGCGGAGCGGGACCAGGTCAACATCCTCAAATTTCCAGACTTCTTTCTGTAAGGCGACGCAGGCTTCCAATTCCTCCATGCGGTCACATTTTCTGATAGTAATCCGGCCGGTTTCAGGCAGCGTTGTGCTCACCGCTTGGGTTCCTCCAGTGTTTTGGCCTGCTGCCATAATGCTTCCATCTCTTCCAGGCCGGCTTCTTCCAGCGTACGGCCCTGCTGGCTTAATTTTTCTTCCAGCCAGCCAAAGCGCCGGCGGAACTTTCTGTTGGTTTTGCGCAAGGCGGATTCTGCATCCACTGCGAGGTAGCGCGCGATATTGACGAGGACAAAAAAGAGATCGCCTATCTCATCTTCTATCTGCTCCTGCAGCTGTGGGGGGACCGCGGATTTCTTGTCGCCGAGCGAATTGGCGGAAGGAATATTCTGGATGTGTTCCTGCAATTCGCGGGTCTCTTCTGAAAGTTTTTCAAACAGGCCCTGCACGTTGGGCCAGTCAAATCCAACGTGCGCGGCCTTGGAGCTAATCTTGTGGGCTTCCTGGAGGGCCGGCATTTTCGAGGAAACACCTGACAACAACGGCTCGTTCGCGTGCTCCGCGCCGCTGCCATGAAGATTTTTTTTCTTTTCCTGCAGTTTTAATGCTTCCCAGTTCTTCAAGACCTGGGCCGAATCTTCGGCTTGCACGTCGCCAAAGACATGGGGATGGCGGGAGATAAGTTTATTACTGAGGGCATCGAGGACATCGTCGATGGAGAAGCGGGCGTCTTCCTTAGCCATCTCTGCGTAAAAAAGGACCTGCAGAAGCAGGTCACCTAGTTCGCCTGGAAGCTCCTGCCAATCCCTGTTATCAATAGCTTCCAACACCTCATAAGTCTCTTCTAGGGTGTAACGCTTAATCGTATCGAAAGTCTGTTCGCGGTCCCAGGGACACCCATCGGGTGCACGCAGGCGGGCCATAATTGCGACGACTTGCTCAAATTTTGCTCCGGTAGACACAAAAGTAATGCTATCATTACAGCGAATTCCCCAAAAAACAGGCTAGCGACCCAAGTAGCCCTAATTTGTCCTTTCGGGGGCCTTTTTATGCGTTTGGATATGACGAACGGCAAAAGCGTGCTCAGCAGCGCCCTAGACGCCCGCAAGCTCCTGCCTTTTGCTTTTATGTTGATGCTGGCCTTCCTGGTGGCAATGGCGTGGGACAGTTTCTCCCGCACGCGCGAGCTGCTGAGTTCGCAGGCCTATGTGGATCACACGCACCAGGTGCTTTATGAGCTGGATGCCATTCAGGACGGGCTGGGAGATGCCCGTGAAGCGTGGCTACACTACATCCTGACGCCGGAAAAGCAGGATTTGGACGCTTTCGACGACTCTTATAAGCAGATATGGAAGCGGGTCAGGGGAGTGGAAGATCTCACCAAGGACGATCCGGGCACACGAGACCAAATCAAGCAGCTTGAAGTCTCAATTGCCGAAGAGTTGCAACAGCTGCGCGACAATCTCCGTACCAACAAAACGCTGCTCATCTACCATACTCCGGCCACCGACTTTAGACAGGACCGCGTACGCAGCTCCATCCAACGGTTCAGGAATGAGCAGGAAACAGTACTGCATGAGCGCAACCAGACGACCCAGGCGCGGGCCCAGGAAGTGGAACGCAGCGTCTCCGTACGCGTTGGCGTGTTCAGCGCACTTATGGCGGTCCTATTCCTGCTGGTTATCAGGGAATCCAAGAAGCTGCGTATCGCGGAACAAGCAGCCCTGCTTTCCCAAAACCGGCTGGAAGGCTCGCTGCAACAACTACAGCTTGAAACCGAGAGTGGAAAGTTGCTGAACGAGCTGCAAGCCAACCTGCAGATCTGCGTTAATGCTCCAGAAGCGTATGAAGTTCTGGGCGGCTACGCGCAGAGATTTGTGCCGCATAGCGCCGGCGCGGTGTTTGCCATTGATAGCTCGCGCAATCTCATGGGCGTGATGGCAAGCTGGGGTGATTCCCTGAGCCCCACGCAACACATTTTGTCGCCGGAAGACTGCTGCGCCATGCGCGGAGGTCGGTTGCATCTGAGGGTGGAAGCTTCGCAAGGCTTGTCATGCCGCCATTTCAGCGGCAGTATCCCGGACACCTACATCTGCCTGCCGCTGGCCGCGCTGGGCGAGACACTGGGCATCCTGCATATCAGCGCCCTGCACTCTGAAGCGTTTAGTGCGCCGCGGCTGGCGATGATCCAGCAGAGCGGCGAATATGCGGCACTGCGGCTGGCGAACCTCCGCCTGCGCGAAAAGCTGCATGACCAGTCGATCCGCGATCCGCTTACCGGCTTGTACAATCGCCGCTTCCTGGAAGCCACGCTGGAGCAGGAGCTGCACCGTTCCAGCCGCCACCATACCGGTTTGGGCGTGATCATGGCAGACATCGACAAGTTCAAGTCGTTTAATGACAGTTTTGGCCATACAGCCGGCGACATCGTATTGAAAGAAGTTGGCGCGATGCTACGGCGCTCCGTGCGCACGGAAGACATTGTGTGCCGTTATGGCGGCGAAGAGTTCCTGATGGTGCTGCCGGACACTTCACTGGAAAGCGTGCGCGAACGCGCGGAAGCTATGCGCGATTCCATCGCAAAGCTGGAGCTGCAGCACGCAGGGCACGCGCTGGGCAAAATCACTGCATCGTTTGGCATCTCATTCTCCCAGGACGGCGTGCTCACGCCAGACATCCTGCTGCGCTATGCCGACGAGGCGCTGTACGAATCCAAGCGGCGCGGCTGCAACTGCGTGAGCCTGAGCGATTCCGTGGCCAATTTGCTTGGAGTAGAAGACAAGCAGGACGCGACTCCCGTGGCGCCCGCTCCGCTCACATTCAAGATCGCACAAAGTTAACCACAACAGATGGAACCGCAGCGGAATCATCCGCCGGTTCCATGCTCTTTCTTCGTGAACCACTGCCGCGCCTTCCTGCTTCATCCCGGTGGAACTCCGGAACAAATTAGTTGTAGTACACTTGAAATTTGGGCTTGCGCTTCAGCATCTACTAAGCAGAGGCCTTGAAGCTACTCCATTATTCAGGGCCGTAAAATCTTTCATGCCGAAACCTTCAGCGGTAAATTCGTTGGGCTATGTGACGTTTGCGCTCCACTCCCATCTGCCCTATGTGGTCAATCACGGAACGTGGCCGCACGGAATGGAGTGGCTGCATGAAGCCGCGGCTGAGACATATCTTCCCCTGCTGCGGGTATTTGACGAACTGGAGCAGCAAGGCCTGGCGCTCAAGGCCAACGTAAATCTTTCGCCCATTCTGCTGGAACAGCTCTCCCATCCGGTATTCAAGGATGAATTTCCCAAATACCTGTTGCGTAAAATTCAGGCCGCACATAAAGACGCCGAGGATTTCGGGCTGCAAGGCGACCGTCACATGGTGGAAGTTGCGCGCTTCTGGCTGCGTTTCTACGAACAGGCGCTGCGCCAATTTGACGACCTCGGGTCGGACATCATCCGCGGCTTTCGGCGTTTCTACGATAGCGGCGCTATCGAAATCATAACCTGCGGCGCTACGCACGGTTATTTTCCGCTGCTGGGCACTGACGCTTCCATCCGGGCCCAGGTGCAGCTCGGCGTGGAGACGCATCAGCGCTTCTTCGACAGAAGGCCGCGCGGTATATGGCTGCCGGAATGCGGTTACCGTCCGGCAGGGCCATGGCAGTTCCCGGTCTCGCTCAATGGATTTGGATCGGCTTACGGCAAGGGCCCAATACTTCGCGAAGGCGTGGAGCAAATCCTGGCTGAATACGGGCTGGAGTTCTTTTACGTCGATACGCACCTGGTGGATAGTTCCACCAAGTTCACTCCATATCAATATCTCGCCGGCAATGTGCCCGTCGCCATGGAGATCCCGCCGGAGCGTCCGCAAAAGAACTTTTATCGTCCCTATTTCGCCTCTGGTCCTGACCCCAAAGCGCATGTGGCCTTCTTTACTCGCGACCCGCGCACCAGCGTGCAAGTGTGGAGCGGAGATCACGGCTATCCTGGCGACCCGAATTACCTGGAGTTTCATAAGAAGCGCTGGCCGGGCGGCAATCGCTATTGGCGGATTACCGGAAACAAAATCGATCTTGGCCTGAAACAGCCGTACTATCCTGACGTCGCTCTGGCCAAGACGGCCGAGCACGCAAAGCACTTTGCGAGCATCACGGCAGACGCTCTCAAGCGCCACGGAAAGAACGGCGCAGGCGCTCCTATTCTGACTGCTCCGTTTGACGCCGAGCTTTTCGGACACTGGTGGTTTGAAGGGCCGGAATGGCTGAAGAACGTAGCGCTGGAATATGCGCGTCCGCAATCCCCGATCAAATTGATTACCTGCGCCGAATATCTGGACAAATTTCCGCCGTCCGCTTTTGTGGCTCTGCCGGAAGGTTCGTGGGGCGCGGAGAGCAACAACAGCGTCTGGCTGAATGAGAACACGGCCTGGACCTGGAAGCATATCTATCCCGCGGAAATAGCGGTGCAGCAGATGGCCAACAGCGGGCTGTGGCACGGCCATGAAGTGGCCACGCGCCTGGCTAAACAGATCTGCCGCGAACTGCTTCTGCTGGAATCTTCTGACTGGCAATTCCTTATCACCACCAAGGCCGCCCGCGACTACGCGGAAAAGCGCTTCACTACTCACCTGGACCAGTTCCGCACGTTGCTGGATAGCTGGCGGCGCTTTGAGGCCACACACCAGGTTCCAGCCGAAAAAATCGTGGAACTGGAAGCGATTGAGCTGCGCGACTCAGTGTTCCCTGATCTTCAACCTGAGCAATGGGCCACAACTAAGAAATAAAAAAGACCATCCGCGCGACTGCAAGTTTCTATAATCCAGCGACTTAACTTCCATAAGCATAATGTTCTGAAGTAACGTTGAAGTTTGCCTCAAAAAAGGCATCTAATTAAATCGTTAAGGTGAGTAGCTCTACCCAGGTACGCGACCAGAGTTTTGACGTTCTGGTAATCGGCGGCGGCATCAACGGTGTTGCCATTGCGCGAGAGTGCGCGCAATGGGGCCAACGCACGCTGCTGGTGGAACAAAACGATTTCTGCTCAGGGACCACCAGCCGTTCCACCCGAATCATCCATGGCGGGCTGCGTTACCTGGAGCATGGAGAAATCGGTTTGGTGCGCGAATCTTTGCGCGAACGCGAGCGGCTGCTCACTCAGTCTCCTCATCTGGTGCGCCCGCTGCATTTTCTGCTGGCCTTGCCCAAAAAATCACGCTCCTTTCTGCGTAGTGGCCTGGCGATCAGGACTGGCCTGTGGCTTTACCATCGCTGGGCCGGCGGAAAGCACAATTGCTTTGACCGTCCAGGCGACTTCGAGCGGCAACTGGACAAAGACTCTGCCTGGTCGATCTATAACTATGAAGACGCGCAGTGCGAATTTCCTGAGCGCCTCGTTGCCGAGTGGCTCGCCGAAAGCGCGGCTGCGGGTGCGGTGGTCTGCAACCATACGCAATTGCTGGAAATTTCCCGCAGCAACGGCCGCGTCACCGGCGCCCGTTTGCGTGACCGTGTTTCCGCGCAGGAATACACCGTCCAGGCCCGGCAAGTCGTCAACGCTACCGGCCCGTGGGCTGACGCTATCATCGGCGCATCCGGCATTTCCGTGCCGCAAATGATCGGCGGCGTGCGCGGCTCGCATATTGTGCTGCCCAAATTCAACGGTGCTCCCACACAGGCCATCTATACAGAAGCCGTCGACGGCCGGCCGATCTTCGTGATTCCCTGGAACGGCCAGTTGCTCGTGGGTACCAGTGAGGTCGCCGAATCTGGCAGCCCGGATAACCCACAGCCCAGCGCAGATGAAATCGACTATCTGTTCAAGAGCTTTGTGCGGATGTTTCCGCACTCCGCTCTCACGCCGTCCGATGTCCGCTACACCTTTGCTGGAATCCGTCCGCTTCCCTATGCGCCGGGCAAGGCTTCTTCTTCCATCACCCGCAGGCACGTTCTGCACGACCATTCCCATGACGGAGCTGCCGGCCTGATCTCCGTTGTTGGCGGCAAGCTCACCACTGCGGCCAGCCTGGCGCGCGAAGTTGGCCGCAAACTGGGCCTTGACATCCCTGAGCCGGTCAACGTTTTTGCCATGTCTGCCATGCAAGAGGACGTGGAATCCACGGTGCGGCAGTGGGCTCGGCTGGTGGCCTGCAAAGCCAAGATCCCCGAAAGCTGCGCCGAAGCGATAGCGGAGTGGCACGGACGCCACGCCCTGGCCATCGCTCATGCCGCATCGCTCGATGAACGCCTGCGCGAACCTCTTTGCCGCCATAGCTGCCATCTGGTGGCAGAGGCCGTAGAAGCCGTGGCCCATGAATCCGCTGTCACGCTGGGCGACATTCTGCTGCGTCGCGTACCCGTGGCGCTGGGCGCATGCTGGTCAGAAGAGTGCAGCCGCGAAGCCGCTCACAAGATCGGACGCGCCCTAAGCTGGGACCAGTCTCGTGTCTATCTGGAATTGCTCCGGCTCGAAGAAGAGCGCGAGCTGTTCCTGCATCCACGTGGCCAGCCTACTGATCCCAAACGCCGCTGCGACGGCCCGGTAACACCGCTGCAGAATGAGACCGCCTAAGCTTTCATGGAAGAGCTTATTTTAGACATGTGCGAGCGCCGATTTCCGGCTAACCGTCTTTTTAGCTCTCTGCGCGGGACATTTCGCAGGTTAGGCTGATTTTGACCGGGTGTTTTGCCACGCAGAGTCAACTGCTTTGGCGCCGCCTTTGTCAGCCGTCTGTCCGGGCTCGGAAAGCATTTCCCTCAGCACGCTATCAATCACGTTTACCGATTGACGTACCGATTCGGTGGCTTCCGGTTGCGCAACGTAATTAAGGCATTCAATGGCCTGCAGCGCGTTGCGGATGCGGTCATTCATCCGCAAA
>JBARMK010000115.1:0-8166 GCA_049802395.1 Candidatus Angelobacter sp. | reverse complement strand
GACTTCCGGCGTGACTTTGACCTGAAGAAAACCATTGTTGCGATATAGATTCTCAATTGCCTGCAGGTCATGCGCGAGGATGGACTGGCTGAACAGGCCGTACAGCAGCAAGCCTCCGGCGGGCTGTATGAGCATCTGCTCGCGCAGGTCCTCGCGGCGGAAATAGCGATTGCCCTGGATGGCCAACTCTACCAGCTTGTGCCGACGATTTCTCTCGACGTGGAAAATCACATCGCGCTTTTCGGTGTTCGGATCCTGTGTCTGCGAATACGTGACGTTCACATCGAAATAGCCCTTGGTCTGAAAATAATCGCGAATATTGCGCGCTCCTTCATTGAGCAGATCTTCATCGACGGCGCTTTCTTCATAAATGGGAACGTATCTCTTGATCAGCCCACGGCGCAGGCTTGCGCCCTCAACTTTAACGCCAACGACCGGACCACGGTTGATATCGAAGGTGTAATCAACCCGATTGTTCTCCGGATGATAGACGCGCTGAGTGAGAGTTACCTGCGCCTCCAGGCGTTCCTTCTTCTGGAAACGCTTGCGCAGGCGCTGCAACGCGCTGGTAACTTTTGCGGCGCTCACTTTGGCGCCGGGATGCAGCTTGGCGATCTCGCGTACCTCTTCCGCGCTATAGCCGGGTGAGCCGGTTACATTCACCGCGCCCACACGCGCCGGATTTCCACGATCGACGACAAAGACGACCTTGACTTGCTGATTGCGCGAGTCCCACTCATAAAACGGCTTGATGGCGGCCTGGTAAAAGCCGTTTTCCTGGAGGGTCTTTTGCATGCCTTCGATGCCGGCCTTGATCCTGGCTTCAGTAAACTGTTCGCCCAGGTTCAGCTTGCTGGCATTAACCAATTGGTTATCGCTCGGGTGCGCGGCGGAGCCCTCAACCAGGATGGAGCCGAAGAAAAAGTTATCCAGGGCGCTAAAAGTCAACACTACTTCACTCTGGGGCGTGCGCTGAGCTTCCACCTGGATCTCGGCAAAGCGGCCGGTATCGTACAGCACCTGCACGGACCTGCGGACCTTGTATTTATCCAGCGGTTCGTTGGCTTTTTGCGGCAAAAGAGCCAGAAGGCTCTCCGGGCTATCGACGGCGGAGCTGTTGATCCGGACAAGAGAGACCTTGAGTCCCTGCAAGCTGTTGAGGCTATTGGCGAGCGGAGAACCAGGAGCAGGTTGCGCGGCGGGAGTGGGAGTTTGTGAGCCGGTATCTAGTGGGGCCGGAACTGCGTGTGTTTGGCCCTGAGGCGGCGGGGCTTGCGGCGAGCACACACCTATACCCAGCACAAACGTCAGGCACACCGCAGGCACGCGTGGCAAAATTAGCCCCATTTTAGCAGTCGCTTTGTATATTTCGATGGCAGCAGCTTGGACCTTAGTTGCACGTCTAAGTCTTGCCACATTTTAAGCTGCGCGCCATAAAACGCCTAAGCCCATGAGTCTCAAACACCTATAATAAATGTGGCATGAAGTTTGAAGATCGATACTCGCGGCAGGTGCTTTTTCCTGGTATCGGAGCGGAAGGGCAATCACGGCTGGCGCAGGGGCATGTGGCGATTGTGGGATGCGGGGCCACCGGCGCCTGCGTCTCAGGTTTGCTGGCGCGCGCGGGCGTGGGACGGCTGGTCATTATTGATCGTGACTACGTTGAGCCCAGCAACCTGCAAAGGCAAGCGCTTTTTGACGAAGCCGACGCAGCCGAATCGCTGCCCAAAGCGGTAGCCGCAGCGCGCAAGATCGCGGCCTTCAATTCTGAGGTGCAGGCACAGGCCGAAGTGGCAGATCTGACGCCGGAAAACATCCATCAGCTTCTGGGTCAGGCCGATCTGATTCTGGATGCGACCGACAATTTTGAAACTCGCTACCTGATCAATGACTTTGCCATAAAGCACGGCAAGCCATGGATTTATGCGGCTGCCGTGGCCGCCTATGCGGTGACAATGAACGTTCTGCCGGGAGAAACTGCCTGCCTGGCCTGTATGTTTCCAGCGCCCCCTGAAGGTACGGTGGAAACCTGCGATACGGCGGGAATCCTCAACAGCGCGGTGAACTTGATTGGATCAATCCAGGCGACAGAGGCGATCAAGTTTCTGGTGGGAGCAAAAGACAAGCTGCGGCGGACATTGCTCTCCTTCGACGTCTGGAGCAATGAGCAGGCAGAGATTGCAGCAGCGCGGCCGCGACCCGGATGCCAAAGCTGCGAAAAGCGCGAGTTTGTCCATCTGGCGGGAGAGCGCCGTCCGCAGATCACGCTATGCGGCCGGAATTCCGTGCAGATACACGAGCGCAGCCGGCCAGTGGATTTTGCCGAGATGTCCAGACGGCTAGGGGCGCTGGGAACGGTGAAACACAACAGCTTTGTCTTGAAGTTCTGGCGCGACCCCTACGAAATGACCCTCTTTCCCGACGGTCGAGCCATTATCAAAGGAACAGATGACACGGCCGTAGCCCGCAGCCTTTACGCCAGATTCGTGGGTAGTTAAGCGTCAGAAATTCCCAGTCCAGCTCTTGTACTCGAGCCTCACGCCCAAGGCAGCAGTTAAATGCCTTCTCATTTGGCATCCCCTATTAACTCCTAAGTAATCCAAGTTAATGTACGCGTGTTAGGGGTGATCTATGTCTCGCAAGATTTTGTTGGCAGCGATGCTTATGGTTTCGATGGGATTATTCGGCCAGCGCTCAGGCGGAGCGGGTGGCACATCGTCAGGAACGTCAGGAACCAGCGCCACGCCCGCAGGCGCGCCCACCACGCAGGGTGCGATGGGCGGAATTTCCGGACAGGCGGCTGCTGGACAGACAACCACGCCTTCCGCCAACACGGCGGGCACGCCAACCGTTCCTGAGACTATTGCCGGACCGGCGGGAACTACCGGCACCACGCAGGGGAATACCGATACTTCGAATAATTCGACCGCAAACACCGGCGGGGTAATCACAGTTGCTCCTGTATCTCCCGTGCCATCAGTGGCCACTCCCACAGCGACCTTCGATGCGCCACAGCCGACCGCCGGAATAAGCGACGCCGGGCGTGCAGGAATCAGCGTGAACACTCCAATCAACCCCGCGGTAACAACGACGCTTGCGCCTTCGACGATGGTTTACACATCGGTACCGCCAGTGAATGTTGTAGCTGGAAATCCGGCTGTGGGGTCTACCGGTGCATCTGCTAATACGGCTGCTACGGGAGGAAGGCTGGTCAATGATTTGGGCCCTTCCTACTATGCCGATGCTCTGCCGACCGCAAACAACGTTAGCGTGGCTGAGGTTGCCACGCAATTCAAGGCTTTAAAGACCACAACCAACGCGCGCATGCTCACCAATGATGACGTCCAGCAGATGGTGGCCGGCAAGACCGGCGTGACCGTAGCCAAGAACATGCCTCCGCTGGAATCGGGAGGGATGGGACAGACTGCCACTACGCAGAGCGCGGCCTCGCAAAATGCCAGTTCGCAGAATACGAATGCTTCACCGGGAGCGGCTGCCAATGGCGTCCAGGGCAGCGGGTCAGGCACTGAGCAAGCGCAGAGTGGCGCAGCCGCCAGCCAGCCACGCCAGGGCACACCGCCACCGGTAAGCGGAAGCCAGGGTCAGAGCGCCAACGCGGACAATTCAACCACACCGCAGATCAACCAAAATCAGCAGTCGAACGACGCCGCCGGCGGCAAGCGTCTTCCGGCGACATCGACTCTTCTACCGCTTTTAGGACTACTAGGCATAGTGAGCGGCGGGATCGGCATGTGTTTGCGCAGATTGCGTAAGTAAAGAAGCATTGCGGAATGT
Organism: Candidatus Angelobacter sp.; assembly: GCA_049802395.1. Taxonomy (GTDB): domain Bacteria; phylum Acidobacteriota; class Terriglobia; order Terriglobales; family Acidobacteriaceae; genus Angelobacter. The sequence goes on along the minus strand of JBARMK010000115.1, from coordinate 4,371 downwards.
AGAAATTGAAACCCAGAGAGCAGACCCGATCGGTCTGCTTTTTTTGGCTCGCAAGGCATGACACACCGGACGCAAGGACGAGGGCTCAAGCCGCGTTCTCCGCACGAGTGCCCCCGCCGTACATAACTCCGACTCTGAATGGCGGTTGGGCAGCCCAACAATGCCGTGTATATTAGCGTTGCCGAAAAGCTAAGGAGGCGCGCATGCGAATTCCGGAGCTGCTGACCAACCTGGAGTTTGTTGGCCGAGCGGAAGGGAGACAGGCTGACCTACCATGTATTCAAAGGGCGGACGGCGTACCTGATAGTGTCTGCCAACAGCCGTGGCGGGTATAACTTGAATGTTGTGGATGCAGAGATACCGGGGCGTCCTAATGAAAAAATTTTCCGGCGAACAGGTCACCACCAAGCTGCTGGGCAAGAATAGTCGACGGCCAGACTTGTCTGGTCAAAGGTTTAGCCGGCTGAACTCGCTCTACGTGATGGTGGCGTTAGGCAAAGCCAAGAAACTCAAGAAACGCGAAGGCAGATCAATGGTCTTCAAGATCGCAGCGCACTAGCCGCGTTTGGACCCGGAAGGAATGAATGGCCGAGGAGACCCTCACATCTAAGTCGCAACTGCGCCGCGCCATGGGCTTCTGGGACGTGCTGCTGTTCAACATCGCGGCCGTACTGGGACCGCGCTGGATTGCCGCTGCGGCGCACAATGGGCCTTCGTCCATCAGCCTGTGGGTGCTGGCCGCGCTGCTGTTCTTTCTTCCAACCGCTCTGATCATTATTGAGCTTTCCACGCGCTATCCCGCGGAAGGCGGTCTCTATGTCTGGAGCAAAGAAGCGTTTGGCGACTTTCACGGCTTTGTAGCGGGATGGGCGTACTGGATTTACACGTTCTTCTATTTCCCTGGATTGTTGACGGCGAGCGTAGCCATGTCTGTATACATCGGCGGGTCGAAGTATGTTTGGCTCGCCGCAAGCCCCAGATATCTGCTATGGGCCTCCCTGGGATTGCTGGCGGCGGCAGTGCTATTCAACATTGTTGGACTGGACATCGGCAAGTGGCTGCAGAACGCAGGCGGCGTTTCTACTTATGCCCCGCTGCTGATGCTGGTGGGAATTGGAACGTATCTGGCTTTGCATCGCGGAAGCGCAATACATTTTTCATGGCACGCGATTTTGCCGGACTGGCCGCCTGACATTGGCAAGCTGAATTTCTGGTCGAGCATTGCGTTTGCCTTCACCGGCATGGAGCTGGTGTGCGCTATGAGCGAAGAGGTGCGCGATCCGCGCAAAACTTTTCCCCGCGCGATTTATGCCTCAACCGGACTGATTGCCGTGATCTACATCCTGGGCACCATGGCGCTTCTGTGGCTACTTCCCGGGGAGCAAATTGACCCAAGGAATGGCGTATTCCAGGGGATCACCATCGGCTCGGCGGCGCTGGGGATCGCGTGGTTCGGAATGCTGGCAGCCCTTCTGGTCACGGTAGGAAATGCCGGCGGCATTGGCGCAACGGTGGCCGGCGTATCGCGCATACCGTATGTTGCCGGAATCGACCACTATCTGCCCGCATATTTCGGCAAGATCCACCCGCGGTGGAAGACGCCATATATTTCAATATTGATTCAGGCGGGGATCTCCGCGGCAATTCTGGTGCTGTCCCAGATCAACGCTACTGTTATCGGCGCGTATCAATTTCTGGTGGACATGGCGGTAATTCTCTACTTTATTCCCTTCCTTTATATGTACGCAGCCGCTATCAAGCTGGCCTACCGTCCCGACCGCTCCGCCGGCGGACAAGCGGTGCTGGTGCCCGGAGGCAAAGCAGGAATCTGGATCAGCGGATCGCTCGCGTTTCTGATCACGCTGGGATCGATGGTGCTGGCGGCCATTCCTCCCGGCGGGGAGAACACTCTGCTGTTCGAAGTGAAGCTGATTGGGTGCACCGTTGCATTTGTCGGCACAGGTTTGCTGCTTTACTGGCGCGGCGCGAGAAAGAAAAGAGCTACGGCCTTCTAAGAGTTCCGCGTTCCATCCCGATTCTGCTCATAGCCCCGCTTCCTTCGAGGAAATTCTGGAGATTGCCGACCAGTCAGACTCGCCCATGCCCTGGGCCAGCGCGGCAAGAAAGCGGTCGCGGACCAGGCTAGCCATCGGCATGGGGACAGCGGATTCTTCGGCGGCGGCCAGGAGCAGTCGATTGTCTTTGAGGCCGAGCGGCAACTTGAATCCTGCGGGCTCAAACTTTTCTGAGGCGATGAGCGAGCCGTAAGTTTTGTAGATGGGTGCGTTGAAGAGCGAGTTGGTTAGGATCTCATGGAACAGGTTGGCGTCAAGCCCGGACTTGCGCACCAGGGCAAAACTTTCCGCAAGGCCTTCAATCACGGCGGTGATCAGAAAATTTCCCGCAAGCTTCATCAGGTTCGCGCCGGACGCGTCGTCGCCGGCGATAAAAGTTTTCTGCCCCATGGCGTCAAACAGCGGACGGCAACGCTCGACCTGCGCCGCTGGTCCGGCGGCAACGATAAATAGTTTTGCGGCGGCCGCGGCTTCCGGGCGTCCAAAGACCGGAGCAGCAACGTAATGCTGCTTGCGCTCAGCGTGCGCAGCGGCCAGGCGTCGCGAGAGGGCAACGCTGATGGTGCTCATGGAAACGTGGATCGAGTTGGGCGGAAGCGAATCGAGCATGCCCTTGCCTTTTTCAAAAACGAGCGATTCCAGGGCGTGATCGTCTGCCAGCATGGTGATGGCGACTTCAGCGCCGGCGGCGGCTTCGCCCGGAGTGTCGGCGACGTGCACGCCCAGAGGCTTGAGTTCGTCGGCGCGGGCGCGGGAGCGGTTAAAGACGGTGAGCGTGTGGCCGGCTTTGATCAGGTTGGTGGCCATGGCGGAACCCATGTTGCCCAGACCGATGAATGCGATGTTCATGGATTTATGGATGCGGAAGGGAAGGTGGGGGATACAAAGATTGGGGAGTTGTGCCTTTTCGTCGAGAGGTCATGCCTTCTCCCCATCCTTCGCAAAGTGAGCGAAATGGACACGAGACAACATTCGTAATCTGCAGGAAGGACAGAGAGCAAGACTAGGTTAGCATGCCGCAATATTTCCGAAAAACTTGCAGCGCGGGGAACGAAAATCGTCAAAGAGTGTGATGGGGTCGCGCGAGAGCGTAGAAAAACGCCACAAAACAGTGTCAACAGTCGTGACCAAGTCGCCGACTGACGACGAAATTTGATTACAAAACTCATCAACACTTGCATAACCATGATGGGATGCGAGGCGTACCAAGTGCCTATCTGCTTTGGCGACGTCAAAGCCAAGATTCTTAGCGAGGTGACTTGCAGCGGCAGGCCCAATAAATGGGAACTCCTGAAATGATTTGATAGGATCTTGAAAGGCAGACGGTCGCCATTCATTGAAGCCGACTGCGTCCATGTACTTACATAAAAATAATATCGCCCCGATTTTTCCCACGTGTTGAAATTGGCGAAGCGCCTGGTTAACACACTCTTCTGCATCTTCACTGATTGACTTCGAGGACGACCAATCCTTGAAACTCGCGCTTATTCCTTTAAATTTTTGTCTAATTACACTTTCCCGCATTCCGACAGATAGAATTACCCAGGCAGCTTCTCTAAGAAAATCGACTTCGGAGATGCTGCAGGCGCGTCGATCAATTCCGGACAATATTTCGTGCCCGTATCCCGCTGCGAATACATTTTTTTTAGCTTGTAGATAGGCAAGGCAAATTTGTTCTGTTTCGGTAATCAAAAATCAATCCTCCTCAGCAACAACGCGCTTCCATTTCTCGACGTCGCGAATTGCATTCGCATTTCGCATGCTGGTTTCAACGCGAGAAAAATTCTCCGAGATCGTTTTACGCCGTCGACTCCCGTCCGCGCCGAGGTACTCGTCGACATGGACGGATTGCCCCGTGCGATCTTTTATTGGCCGTAGGACCCGATCCTTAGCGTCGGTAAAAAAATGCTGCAGCATTGCTTTCGTATTCTGAGGCCCTGAATAGTCCTTGAACGCCTCGATAGCAAGAGACTCAATGTGGTAGCCACTCAATTGCTGATCGGCAGGCAGTTTATCATTGATCCCTTTGGCCAGCTTGATGACCGGAACAACTTTTGCAGAATGCTTCTGATTAACCTCACTCAGTTTTTTGAAAAATGATTCAGGGCGTATCTCTGACCAAGTCTTGCCACTCGCGGATGCAATGCACAGCTGCCCGTCATCATTGCGTACAGCTGGAAGGAGTTGGAGAGTTAAATCCCCTGATTCAACGGTTACAGCCATGTGATCTCGTTTCAATGGCATGTCGGGACAGTGATCTCGGATCGTGTCCTCAAAGAAGTCTAATACCCTATCA
>JBARMK010000114.1:0-36519 GCA_049802395.1 Candidatus Angelobacter sp. | reverse complement strand
TCGCCCGCGAATGGAGCAACAGTCAGCTCGTCTTCGCTCTCGGTTACGGGCAGTGTATCCGATACCTTGTCAGGGGTAGCAGCCGTGAGCTGCAATGGCGTAGCTGCGATTGTTCAAAGCGGGTCATTTAATTGCTCGATCACGCTTAGTCCCGGGGCGAACACGCTTACAGTCCACGCTTCCGATGTGGCCGGCAACACCTCATCGGCCACAGAGAATGTCACGTTCTCGAATGCCGCTGCGCCTGTGATCAACTCGTTTACTCCCACATCCGGACCGATCGGCACTCAAATTACCGTGACTGGAAGCAACTTTACCGCGAACGGCACGGGCACACCGACGGTAGCTCTTAGCCAGCAGGGAGGCGGAAGCATCGGGGCGCCGGTGGCCACCTTCACGGCCACCAGTATCAGTTTCGTGATCCCAGCGGGCGCAACATCAGGGCCAGTGACGGTAACCGCGGCGAACAGCTCGACAGTTTCTGCCGACAGTTTGAGCGTAGTGGCGTCATCCGGGTTCTCGGTCACGGCGGGCCCGTCCTCGGCAAGTGTGCAGCAAGGGACGAGCACTTCGTATTCGGTAACCTTGAACAGCAGCAACGGCTTTAGCCAGCTCGCCAAGCTGAGTGTGACCGGCCTTCCCAGCGGAGTAACGGCCGGATTCTCACCAGCACAGATCACGACAGGACAGATCGCAATTCTCACCATTAGTGCGCCTGCGGGTCAATCCACCAGCAACGCAACTTTAACCATCTCAGCCGCAGCCACCGTGGAAGGTATTCCAACGACCGCGTCCGCCAGCGTGGGCCTTGCAGTACAAGCCGCAAGCACCTCCCTGATTGGACGCACGGTTGAAAGCGACAATATCGAAACCCCGATTCCCGGAATCACCATCACTTTCCTTGGCGTGGACGACGCCGGCCACACTACTGGTTGTTCCGGCCAGACGCGGTCGGATGCCGCCGGTAACTTTGCTTTTACCAATCTGAGCTCATCATGCCTGGGGCGGCAGCTAGTCGGGTACAACGGCGATACTGCGACCGACAACGAAAAATATGCCGGCGTGAACCTGGGCTACACCATGACTGCCGGCCAAGTGACGGGGCCGGAATTGGTTCATTTGCCGGTCATCAGTAATGCCGAGACGATCATGGTGCAGCAAAACGCGTCGGTCGATCAGGTTTTTTCCTATTCGACTATCCCCGGCGTGGTGGTCACGGTCTATGCAGGCACTACGCTGACCTTGCCGGATGGCACGCAGCCCAGTCCGTTTCCTATGGCTGCGGTTCTGGTGCCGGTCGACCGGCTGCCAGACGCTCCTCCTCCCACTACCGGAACGCTGAGGGCTTCAATTGTTGCTTTCCAGCCGGCGGATACCACCAGCAATCAGCCGGTGTCGGTTACTTTTCCCAACATCGTCAACTCCCCGCCGGGAGTGAATATGGAGTTGGACACGCTTGATCCGATCGTCGGAGAGCTAGTGAAGTACGGCACCGGAACGGTTTCATCGGACGCCTCAGAGATCGTTCCCGACTCCGATCCAGCCCATCCGGGACACCGTTTCGGCATCTCGCATTTTGACTGGCACGGTCCTATGGCGCCGGCGCCGAACGGGAATAACCCCAGCCCCGATCCGCATTCTCCGAAGAATGGAGATCCTGTTGATACGGCTTCCGGTTTGTTGGATTTCACGAAAACCGATATTTCCTTTGGCGGTGCTCGCGGGCAGGTTTCGATCCAGAGGACCTATCGCACACTCTCTGGCACGCCGGGTCCTTTCGGGGTCGGAACCAACCACAACTACGGATATGATCTAGATGTTTCCAATCTCATTCGTGGAACGGGAGCTTTTGTCACACTCGTAATGCCGGATGGGAACCAGTTTCAGTTTGTTGAGCAAGGAACTAACACCTTTGTCAACTCGACCATCCCCAGCCTGTTAGGTGCGGTGATCAGCAGCCCGAGCACCGGGACGTATAACTTGCGCTGGAAGAATGGGGCCACATGGCTGTTTCAGACCACCAGTCAGGGCGCACTGTTGGCGTTTCTTAGTTCCATCACAGACATACATGGCAACACGATTACCCTGGTCCGGAACCAGTCTCAACCCACACAGATCACGCAGGTGATCGATCCAACCGGGCGCACGCTGAATATCGCTTACGACAATTTTAACCGCATCGCTTCCCTGACCGACCCAATCGGAAGGACGGTCCAGTACACATACAATCCGCAAGGAACCCTGGCCACAGTCACCGACCCGGCGGGTGGCGTTACCACCTATGGATACGATACCCAGAACCGGATGAGTTCGATTACCGACGCCCGGAACATTACTTATCTGCAGAATCTGTATGACGCAAACGGCCGAGTCAGCCAGCAAACATTTGCGGATAGTGGAGTAACGACATTTTCCTACACGCTCCTGAATCCTACCGTCCCCAATAGTCCGGTTCTGCTGACGACGGTCACGGATCCCAAGGGAAATACAACTACCTACCACTTCAACCCCCAGGGGTTCTTGCTCGACGTGACAGATGCTTTGGGGGAGAAAACGATCTATACCCTGGATCCTGGAAACAATCAGGTCCTTACTGTCACAGATCACCTGGGGAGAACAACTGCGTTTGATTACGATTCGCTCGGCAATGTGATCGCGATCACGCGTCTTTCGGGGACGCCAAATGCAGTGACAACCTCATTCACGTACGACCCGACATTCAACACGGTCACGAACTTAACGGATCCCCTGGGGCGCACCACGACCCTCAAATACGACCGCAGCGGAAACCTGCTTTCCGTCGCTGACGCATTGGGGAAACCGATGACTTTTGCCTATGACAGCAATGGTGAACTGATTTCCTCGACGGACGCATTAGGGAAGGTTACAAAGTTCTCGTTTTTGAACGGCGATTTGGTTCGGATTACAGATCCGTTGGGTCGAGTCACAACCCGGTTCATCGATGCGATTGGGCGAATGCTTAGTCTCACGAATCCCCTGGGACAGACCATCACATATCAATACAACCCTCTGAACGAACTGGCCCTGGTCACCGATCCGCAGCACAATCAGACCTCTTTTACTTACGACGGAAACGGTAACCTGCTCACTACCGCCGATGCCAAGCATAATCAGACGTCATACACGTATGACAAGATGGACCGACTCGCCACGCGCACCCCTGCGCTGAATCACCCAGAAAGTTATCAGTACGATTTAGCGGGGAACCTGACTCAGTTTACCGATCGGCGCAACGTGTTGACTAAATACTCTTATGACACGCTGAATCGCAGGACACAGGAGAGTTTCGGCAGCGAAGAAAGTATTAGCTATTCCTATGACGCAGGCGGACGGCTGATTGAAGCCACCGATTCGATAACCGGAGCCATATCGCGCACCTACGACAGCTTCAACCGCGTACTTTCGGAAACGACTCCGCAAGGAAACATTGTCTATTCCTATGATGCCGCAGGACGCCGGACCGGGATGACAATCAGCGGCCAGCAGCCGGTAACCTATTCGTTCGACGACGGAAACCGAGTGCTGCAAATTGCTCAGGGATCATCGCAGGTCCAGTTTGACTACGACGATGACGACCGGCGGACTTCGATGACTCTGCCCAACGGAGTGGTCGTCAACTACAGTTATGATGCGACGTCACAATTGACCGGCATTGATTTCGGGCTGCTGGGGAACCTGACGTACTCATATGACCCCGCAGGACGGCGCATCAGCGTAGGTGGGAGCCTCGCGCGAACGGGAATGCCTGCCGCACTTGCGAGCGCTAATTACAACGCAGGAAATCAGCTCACACTGTTTGGGGCATCCAATTTAACCTATGACGCCAATGGAAACCTGACGAGCGATGGCAACAACACTTATACCTGGAGCGCGCGCAACCAGTTAGTATCCATCAGCGGACGCACGACAGCCAGCTTCCAGTACGACGCATTTGGCCGGCGCGTAAGCAGGACAGTCAACGGGACTACGCAGTTTGTCTATGATGGAGTGAATCCGGTTGAGGAACTATCCGGCACGACGGTAACCGCATCGATGTTGGCCGGCTTTCAGGTCGACGAGTATTTCCAACGTACGGACTCCTCGGGCACGGCCAGTTTCCTCAGTGCGGCTTTGGGCAGCACGCTGGCGCTTTCCGGGATAAACGGTGCCACACTCGCCTCCTATACCTACGAACCGTTTGGCAATACCGTCATTACGGGGACCGCTTCCAACCCGTTCCAATTTACAGGGCGAGAGAATGATGCAACCGGGCTCTACTTCCTGCGTGCTCGCTTCTACTCGCCCATTCTCAGCCGTTTCATCAGCGAGGACCCGCTTGGGTTTACCGGCAGTGGGCCCAATTTTTACGCCTACGCAGGGAACGATCCCATTGGATCTTTCGACCCGCTCGGGCTGGACAAAAAACCACCCTGCACTCCTCCGCAACCCACCGGTTGGCAAAGGGTGGCGGCGGGAGCTGGTGGGGTAGGAAATCTGCTTTTGGGAGTTGTGGGCGTGATTGGCGGAGTCGGAGCAGCCGAGGCTACTGGGGGATTTTCTTTGTATCTGGCCTATAACAGCCTGGGAACCATTGTTTCGGGAGGCTCTCAATTGGTGGGCGCAATTACAGGGAACCTAGCCGGAGCCCAGCAGGTAGCCAACTATGCGTCCGCCGCGTCGAGTATTTCGGGTCTGACTACGCTAGCGATCACCGGTGACGCAGAAAAAGGCGCGACCGCTTCTGACATTGAGAATCTTGTCCTCACTGCGGGCTTGGCGGGGGCAAGTGCAGGCGGCGATCTTCCGGAAAAGCTGAACCCCGATGCTGCAGCTTATGCCGGTGCGGGGCAATCGGCAGCAAACCTGATTCTTCCCGGCAATGAGGGCGGGTGCAAATAAGAGGCTGGAGGAAGCTATCAGAACATGTCTAGACATGAAAGAGAGAGCATGGTAACGAACCCAATCCAGTTGGCATTAGGCATCGCGGCGATAGTAGTTCTGTGTGCGCTCGTCATTATTTTCATTGGGCCAAAAATGACGATGGTAAGCAGGAAACAATGGGCCTTGCTGATGGCGACTTTGATCATCCTGTGGATTCCCATGGGGGTTTATCTGATTTTTGTTATAGGCACCACCAGAGACGTTGACCCGCGGCAAGTAGCACGTGCGGGAGCGCTGAACCTAGGGATTGGTATTCCAGTGTTCATCTTGATTGCCAAAAAATGGATTCTCAAATAAATGAAACCTGGAGAAAGCCACCGGGTTGTCATCGGGACCGGCTGTTTTGACGGACGAGAAGAAAGATGCCTCAGGCGGAACGTATGAACGGACAAGCAAAAAACACTTTGGTGCAACCTTGGATCAGTATAATTCTTGTGGTTGTAGTAACCTTCTCGGGCGCTCAACATCTCTGGTCACAGAGTGCCGCGCCAGTGCAGTATTACTACGATGACGCCGGACGCCTCGCCAAGGTTGTAGACCAGGGCGGAAATGTGGCCACTTATACCTACGATTCTGTAGGGAATCTTCTGTCTATTTCTCGGAGCTCGCTTGGTTCGGCAAATACGCTTGCCATCCTAAATTTCACTCCCCAGCAAGGATCGATTGGGACTACTTTAGCCATTCAAGGCCAGAACTTCAGTGCCACGCCCAGCGGTAACGTTGTTACGTTCAACGGCACAGCTGCGACGGTGACTTCAGCTGCGACCAATAGCCTGACTGTTACCGTACCTTCCGGGGCCACCACAGGCCCGATCACAGTATCGGTTGGCACATCCACCGCTGCTTCTTCCGGTAATTTTACTGTGCTGCAACTCCCGGTCATCACCTCAGTTACTCCAACATCGACGGTGCAGGGCTCAGTCATCAACACGTTTCAAGTAACGGGAATCAATCTTACCGGTGCGAGTTTTTCCTTTGCGCCCGCTTTTGTCCCAGCGGCGATTACTGCATCTAACGTTGTCATCAATCCTAACGGAACGTCGGCCACGATGTCTCTTACGCTATCGGCATCCGCGGTTGGATCGTTTACCGTTATAGCTACGAACGCGGCCGGCAGTTCGAGCCCGCTTGCCAGTCCAAATAATACGCTGACGGTGCTTTCCAACAGTCCATCTGCAGATGCGGACGGCGATGGCTTGACTAACATCTACGAAGCGGCCATCAGTTCAGATCCCCTGAATCCCAGTTCGGCCAACGACGGTATACCTGACGGCTGGGCATTGTTTTTTGGCCTGAATCCCTCGAATCCGGCAGGCGCGAGCCAAACAGCGCCTGACGGCCTCACCTATTTGCAGGCATTCCAGCAAGGTCTGAACCCGTCGATCCCCACGCTGTCGCCTCCCGCTGTTGCCAGAGTGTTCCCGGCGGATGGCACAACCAATTACCCGACGAACGGCGTGGTCGTGGTGCGCTTCAATGAACCCTTGCAGTCCCCTGTAACTTTGGCGGCCACGCAGACCGCGATCAACGCCGGTCTGCCTCCCGGATCGACCTTCTCCTCTACCAACGCGGCAAGTGCCGCACAGGTGTTGCAAGCCTTTTTGCTCCGCACATGTTGTGGCGGGACAGCGGCTGTGCCGGGTACGGTGCAACTCTTGCAGAGCGGCCGGCCAATCGCGGGCACAGTCACGCTTTCCAACGACGGTCTATCACTCGTTTTTGCTCCTACCCGGCCCCTCTCTTCTTCAACGACATATACGGTGCTGGCCCAGGGAGTTAAAGGCGCGTCCGGCATTCAGATGACCGGTACGTTCCAAAGCTCGTTTACCACTGGCCTGACCACGAATCTGACCACTGGAAACGCCGTCCTGACCAGCCCTATAAATGGGGCCACAGATGTCCCCACCAATGCAGCTTTCATGGTCGAGTTCACGAAGCAGGTCGATCCCTCGTCATTAACGCCACAGACTTTCTTCGTATTCGACAGTCAGACCAACGAAAGAGTATCGGGCATGCTGCAGGTGGATGCCTCAGGATTCACCGCGGCGTTTGTGCCGCAGACACAATATCCGGTGGGCCGCTTGATGTTTGTGGAGTTGAACGGGGTCCTGGATCTGACCGAGAATCCTTTCCCGTTCAGCTTCTTCTCGTTTACTACCGGCTTTGGTCCGGCAACGCAGGGTCCGGCGGTGGTCGCCGTAAGCCCAGCGAATGGCGACGCCGGCATTCCTGTGAATTCTCTTGTAGTGGCGCAGTTCAGCCAACCGCTGAGCGTGATCAACGCAACTGCCGGCTTCCAGGTCTTGCAAGGCGGCACCGTAGTTCCAGGCGCGATTGCCCTGTCCAACGGGAATACGCAGATTACGTTTACACCTGTGTCTCCACTTAGCCCAAATACTGTCTACACGGTTTCCGCCACTGCTCAGATAACCGATGTGGCTGAGAACCCACTCACCAACCCCGCCACTTTCTCTTTCACCACGAGCGCGGTGGCCGATAACACTACGCCGTTTATCGCCACGGTAAGCCCGGGGAATGGAGCGACGGGAGTGCCGACCAACGGAGTGATCCAGTTGCAGTTCAGCAAGCGGGTGGATCCGTTGACGGTAACCACGGGAGATTTTCTGGTGTTCCCGCAGGCCACCGACATTCCAGTTCCGGGAACTATCTCGGTATCCGCCGATGGCCTGACGGCAACTTTCACACCCAATCCGCCGCTCGATCCTTCCACCAATTACTTCATCGAAGTCACCGGGGGGATCACCGACCTGCAAGGGCATGCATTGCAGTTCTTCTTCTCCAGTTTTGGGACGGGATTAGGTGCAGTGACGACAGCGCCGACAGTGGTGCAGGTGAGTCCGGCGAACGGCGCCAGCGCAGTGCCGGTGAACCCGCAAGTGGTGGTGGTAGTGAGTGCGCCGGTAAGCGCGGCCAGCCTAGGCAGCAGTGCGATTACGGTAGCGGCAGGGGGAACACCGGTGAGCGGGAGCACGCAGCTGAACGGCGATCGCACGGTGCTGACGTTTGTGCCGGCCAGCCTGCTGGCGGTAAACACGACGTATACGGTGACGGCGAGCGGATTTACGGACCAGGCGGGAAACACGGTGACGCCATTCACCAGCACCTTCACCACGGGTACGTCCGGAGTGGCGAACACGACCCATCCGACGGTGACGGCCGTAAGCCCGATCAACGGAGCCACGGGAGTGTCGGTGGCGAGCGCGATCGTGGTGACGTTCAACGAAGTTCTGGATGCGGCGACGGTGAACCTGAATACGGTTCCGATCTTCGCCAACGGATTTGGCGGGCAGTTGGCCGGGAGCTATGGATTGGATGCGACGGGCAAAGTGGTGACCTTCACGCCGGCCTCGCCGTTGCCGGGGAGCACGTTGATCTTTGTGGAAGTGAACGGAGTTCTGGACCTGTCGGGCAACAGCAACAACTTCTTTGAGAGTACCTTCACCACGGGGGCGGGTGCGGACACTACGGCGCCGACGCTGCTGATGGTGACCCCGGCCAACGGGGCCAGTGCAATCGGGCTGAATGCGGCGGTAGTGCTGACCTTCTCCAAGTCCCTGAACCGGAACACGATCAACGGCAATACGGTGGGCTTGCTGGTAAACGGGAGCAAGCTGGGGATCGGGATCAACGTGTCGGCCGACAACCGGGTAGTAACGCTGAATGCGGGGACGTTACCGGCCTCGAGCACGGTGACGGTAGTGGCGACGACGGGGGTGACGGACCTGGCGGGGAACGCGCTGGCCAACTTCGAGAGTTCGTTCACCACGGCGGCGGCGTTTGATACGACGCATCCGGCGGTGGTGGCGCAACGGCCGGGGAACGGGGCCACGGGAGTGCCGCTGAACACGAGCGTGGTGCTGTATGTGAACGAGGCGATGAATGCGGCCACGGTGCAGGGAGCGCTGCACATATCGCAAAACGGGGTGCTGGCAAGCGGCACCACGCAGGTGAGTGACAGCGGGCAGGTGGTGGTGTTCACGCCGTCAGCGCCATGGCAGAACGGGGCGCTGGTGCAGGTATTCCTGGATGGGACGGCGCAGGATGTGGACGGGAACTCGTTGTCGTCGTACCAGGGATCGTTCCGGACGGCAACCGACACGAGCACGGTTGCGCCCAGTGTGGTGAGCGTGAGCCCAAGCGGGTCGGCGGTACCGACCAATGTAGTGCTGGATATCGGATTCAACGAGCCGCTGGACCCGGCGACGGTGAACGCGACGACCGTAAGCCTGGTGCAGAATGTGTGCTGCAACTTCCCGGCGGTACCGAGCACGGTGAGTCTGGTCAATGGCGGGACGGTGGTGCAGATCACGCCCAACGCGCCGCTGGCGGCCAGCAGTAATTACTTTGTGCAGATCAACACCGGTCTACAGGGGACCAATGGGCTGCGGTTCTCCTTCATCCAGGACGTGCTGTTCTTTGCCACGGGAGCGGGAGCGGACACGGTAGCGCCGGCCATTCTGTCGGTGTCGCCGCCCAACGGCGCGGTCAATGTGGGAGACAACGCCTTGGTGCGGGTGGTGTTCAGCAAGCCCATCAATCCGCTGACGGTAACCGGGACCACCATCCAGTTGACGGGTGGTGGCACGACGGCGATCCCGGATGCGATCAGCTTCAGCAACAACAACCAGAGCGTAGTGCTGGTGCCGCACGCGCCCTTGCCCGACAACACGCTGATGACGCTGACGATCTCGGGCGTGACCGATATAGCCGGAAACGCGGTAGCGCCGCAGACCACCACCTTTACTACCGGCACGGGGCCGGACGTAGTGGCCCCGGCGGTGGTGAACCAGAACCCGTTCAACGGGGCCGGCAATGTGCCGGTGAATACGCCGATCATGTTGCAGATCAGCGAGCCGGTCGATCCTGGGACGGTGAACCAGAACACGCTGTTTATCGAGGACGGAACCACCGGGCAGGAAGTGCCGGGGAGCTACTCGGTAAGCGGGGATGGGCGGACGATCAACTTCCTGCCCAGCGCGCCGTTGGCGGTAAGCCGCCTCTTCGTTGTCTTCTTTGCCAATGACGGGATCACCGACCTGGCCGGGAATCTGTTGAGTTGCGCGGGCTTGTGCAACTACTCGTTCACGACCGGGACCACGGCGGACATCACGGGACCGAGCGTGGTGGGAGTGAGTCCGGCCAACGGGCTGACGGGAGTGCCGATTAACGCGCAGGTGGTAATCCAGTTCAGCGAGCCGGTGGATGAGTTGACCATCAGCCAGGTTGGGCTGAGCAGCGGCGGGACGGTAAATGTGATCAGCCAGCTCTCCAACGCCAACCAGACCCTGACGTTGGTGCCAGTGGCGCCGCTGAACCCCAATACCACATATACGGTGAGCGTGACGGGAGTGCGGGACCTGAGCGGCAATGCTGTGACCGCGCCTTCGACCACGACGTTCACCACCGGACCGGGCGCGGACTTGACGCCACCGTTTGTCACCACGGTAAGCCCGGGGAATGGAGCGACGGGAGCGCCGACCAACAGTGTGATCCAGTTGCAGTTCAGCAAGCGGGTGGATCCGTTGACGGTAAACACGGGAGATTTTCTGGTGTTCCCGCAGGCCACCGACATTCCGGTTCCGGGAACGATTACAGTATCCGCAGACGGGCTGACGGCGAACTTTACGCCGACCTCCCCGCTGTCACCTTCGACCGGTTATTTTATCGAAGCTACAGGCAACATTCTCGATCTCGAAGGCCAGGGCCTGCAGTTCTTCTTCTCCAGTTTTATAACCGGTACGCAATGAACACGGAAATGTAAGCTTCAATTCAGTATAAGGACACGCACATGGTTCCCCGCTTTTTCACAGGAGCAACGAGAGTATTGGGGCTATCTTTGATGGAACGGAGCGACGGGAGTGCCGACAAATGCGGTGATCCAGTTGCAGTGCAGGGCAGCTTTACCAGTTTCACTACGGGCACACAATGAATTGCAATGCGATGTGGAAGTTCAGTTTTCAATTGGCTACGAAACTATTGGGCTCATTCCTGATTGTATTCGCTCTCGGGGCTACGCTATTTGCCCAGGACAAACCGCTTGTTCAATGGAGCAGTCCTGCCTTGCAGACCCGCGCACAGGATAATGTCGTCATTCAGTGGAACAATGCGGCACTGCAGACAATCCGCTACCGCCGGCCCTGGCCGACGATTGGCGCCAGGGCATTGGCTATCATTCACACCTGTATCTATGACGCCTGGGCGGCCTATGACAATAAGGCCCTGGCGACACGTCTCGGTGGCCGCTTAAGACGACCTCTGGCGGAAAGAACAGAGCAAAACAAAGTTACTGCCATTAGTTTTGCCGCCTATCGATGTCTTTCCGATCTTTTTCCTGACGACATAGCTGAATATGACGCGGTCATGAGAGGATTTGGCCTGAATCCCTCCGACAATTCTCGCGATCCCAAAACGCCTGTAGGCGTCGGCAACCTGGTGGCTGAATCTGTGCTGGAGTTTCGCCACCACGATGGCTCAAACCAGATCGCTGATCTTCATCCTGGCGCGTACAGCGACTATACAGATTACAAGCCTGCAAATGCGTTCGACCACTTGGTCGACGTGGATCGCTGGCAGCCGCTGCGCACACCTATTCCCGATGGCGGACTTTACGGAAGATATCTAATCCAGTCCTTCGTAACTCCGCAATGGGCCCGGGTTATCCCGTTTGCCATGAATACCGGTTCGGAATTTCGACCTCCGGCGCCCGCCTCGTATACCAAGAGCAAGGAGCGGTACGTGCGCCAGGCCCAGGAGCTTCTGGATCTCAGCGCGAACCTGACAGACGATCAGAAGATGATGGTCGAGTACTGGGCCGATGGACCTACCTCGGAGACTCCTCCCGGCCACTGGTGTCTGTTCGCCCAGTATGTTTCCACGCGGGACCATCACACCTTGGACGATGACGTGAAGATGTTCTTCGCGATCACCAACGCCCTGTTCGACGCCGGAATTGCGGCCTGGGATGCAAAAGCGGCTTATGATTCCGTGCGCCCCATCACCGCGATTCATTTCCTATTCGCAGGGCAGCAGGTGCACGCCTGGGGAGGACGCTTTAAAGGTACTCAGACCATCCCGGCAGAACAATGGACGCCGTATCAGCCTCAGACGATGGCCATGACTCCGGCTTTTCCGGAATTCATTTCCGGCCACAGCACCTTCAGTGCTGCGGCAGCGGAGGTCTTGAAGAGCTTTACCGGCAGCGACGCCTTCGGCGGGTCCTATAGCTTTACGCGAGGCTCATCGAAATTTGAATATGGCCTCACGCCGCGTACTCCGCTAACGCTTTCCTGGCCTACTTTTACCGCCGCTGCCGACCAGGCAGGTATGTCACGGCGCTATTGTGGCATCCACTTTGCTGATGGAGACTTATACGGAAGAGCGACGGGAAGGAAAGTGGGGCAACGGGCATGGCAGAAGGCACTGGCCCTAATCAATGGGAAGAGTTTCCATGCTTCTTAAGCTTCCCTTCCGTAGCTTTTCTGGCCAGATTTCGCGCTGACAGTTGCGCGATTCTCTGGATCATCTCCATGCCCTATCGATCTTGATCTCCCCATTGCACAGCGCTCAAAAGATTTCAGGATCAACGGCCCGAAGCAGTTCCAAGGGCGTGGCTAAGGGTCTCGGCGGAAACGCCAGCGGCTGCAGCGATCTTTTGCGCACGTAAACCTTTTTCAGCTGCCGGTAATTTTTGCCGAACCCTTGCCCTTGCCGCCTGCCTGCTGGTGCTGAAAAGCTTTTTCTTTCAAAGATTTTGCCAAGTCTTGGGCCATGACGATCCGGCTGAAGGGAGTAACCCAGGAGATGGACGATGACAAAGAAGCGGTCGACGAAGGGCTTCTTCTTCAAAAAATGTCGTACTCGATACATTCGATGGTTGCACGTCCTTGCAATCGCGCCACTTCTAGGCGTGCATAACCGTCAATGAGAATCTGACCCATATCCTTCGAACAGTCAAAGAGCGAATTACCTTCAAAACGTTTCCTCGCGAACAGTTGGGTAGTGTCTCAGTTAAAAGAGCGGATTGTTCCCTTCTCTTCGAGTTGCGGGAAGCGCTCTGGAAACTCATGTCAAGGCGTTTAGTTTACGGTGTGTCATCGGCGAGTCGTTTCGTTCGATGAGCACTTATGCCAGCAACCATGGGAATTCCAACTTCCGCAGTCATTCGGAGCATCTCATTAAAGTGGGGCTGAGTGGCTGCCTGCGTTGTCAATCACACCGGGCAATGCAAGGCGTGAGTTTGGATTCTGTCTCATGGAGGAGTGCATGAGCTTAGTTACCCGGCTACGTAACCTGACGCCGGTCCAGCGGAATACTTTCACTGCCTGTTTCCTGGGCTGGTCTTTGGACGCCTTTGACTTTTTTATACTGGTTTTCTGTATAAGCGCAATCGGGGTTGACTTCCATACCAAGGTGTCGTCTGTAGCCGAGGCGATTTTCATTACCCTTGCCATGCGACCTGTCGGTGCATTTCTCTTTGGAATCATGGCCGACCGTTTTGGCCGCCGTCCTACGCTGATGATCGACATCATCGCATTTTCCGTTTTCGAATTGGGATCGGCTTTTGCCCCTTCGTTACATACCTTCTTGATTATGCGTGCCTTTTTTGGAATTGCGATGGGCGGTGAATGGGGCGTTGGGGCTGCTCTGGCATTTGAGACATTGCCCTCGGAAGGCCGCGGCTTCTTTTCCGGGCTTCTGCAGGAGGGCTATGTAGTCGGTTACCTGATGGCTGCATTGGTTTACGGCACGCTCTTTCCTTATGTTGGGTGGAGAGGAATGTTTGTGATCGGCGCGCTTCCTGCCTTTTTGGTCATATATATCCGCACCAAGGTCGACGAATCGCCCGCGTGGCTCAAAGGCCAAGCGGAAAGGAAAGGTCAGCGTCATATTGGTCGGGACATACTCGCTTTTTCAGGAAGCTTCCTTTTTCTCATCGTTTTGATGTTTGCTTTTAACTCATTCAGCCACGGAACGCAGGACCTATACCCAACATTCCTGCAAAAGAACCACCAGTTCACGCCCAGGATCGTTGGCTTGATTGCCATCGTTTATAACGTTGGCGCCCTTTTGGGAGGCGTGACGTTTGGAGCCTGGTCGGAGAAAATCGGCCGGCGTAAGGCCATTGTGATTGCTGCACTTGCCTCCATTCCCTGTATTCCTTTATGGGCATACTCGAACAGTGTATTCATGCTTGCGCTCGGCGGGTTCTTAATGCAGTTCATGGTGCAAGGCGCGTGGGGTGTGGTTCCTGCTCATTTGAACGAACTCTCTCCGCCAGCCGTGCGCGGAACATTTCCCGGGCTGGCTTACCAACTCGGTAATCTGTTCTCGTCCCGCAATTCGGTTATCCAGGCAAAAATGGCGGAAGAGCGATATGGAGGCAGCTTTGCGCCTGTGCTTTCCTGGACAGTGCTGGTGATCGGATCTCTTGTCGCTTTCATTACCTGGGTCGGAGGCGAGAAAAAGGGTGCGGATTTGTCCAGCACCACCGCTGATAATTCGAGCCGCAAGAATCAGCCCACAGCGGTGTGACCTTCATGCCATGTTGCAAGTGGTCCAAGGTTGCGGCTTTCGATTCCACAGGCAAAGACCCCAACTTTTTTTGGCTGGATGATTCAACTTTTTCTCCGTCCACCTTAGCAATCCCGGATAAGAGCCTAGCGGCATAATCTGATAAACAACAAGTTTTCGTCCTCGAGTCGGCTTTTTTGAGAAAACATGAGCTGACTCCCGTTAGGGCGTTTTATGAGTATTTAAATCCAGGCCGCAACCATGTCAATTAAAAGGAACTTTCTCGTTGTCTTTATTTGGATTCTTGGAGCGGTGCTTTCGCTGGCATCGGACTCACGAACCACCGCTAGTATTGACGGATCGGTGCTTAACAAGCTTTCCGGCGGGCCAGTAAGAGGGGCCTATGTGCTCTACATCAAAATCTCGCCCGGCAATAGCGGACTTGCAACGCCACTGAGCGTAGAGACGAACAGTGCAGGTAATTTCAACCTTCGTCTTGAGCCAGGATCTTATCGTTTGTGGGTGGAACGCAAAGGGTTTGCCAGGCAGGCCTATGATGCCCTTTCACCCGCAGGGGAAGGATCGGCGATTACACTAGCTCCCGGCCAGCAAATTCACCAAGTTATATTTCGCTTAGTTCCGCTCGGTGCGATCACTGGCCGCGTACTGGACGAAGATGATGGGCCAATTCAAGGGGCCGGCATTCAGGTATTACGCCCCAGCTACGCGAATGGCCGGCGTCAACTGATTTCCGTGAGTGGGACAAGTTCTAACGACCGCGGTGAGTATCGAGTCTTTGGTTTGCCGGCAGGAATCTATTTAATGAGAGCATCAATGCCAGGCGCGCCAATGTCCCAGCCCTTTAAAAGCGGATCACTCAGTCCAGAAACTCAAGATTCCTACGCTGCCACTTACTATCCTGGGGTACTCGATGTAGCAGCGGCTTCCTCCATTTCTCTAGGTGAAGGTAGTGAAGTGCCAGAATTGGACTTTCACGTGCACAAAACTCTTTCCATCACAGTTCGCGGTCATGTAATCAGCCCAGCTGTGAGCCTTCCGGCAAGTCAGCTTCAGGTTATTCTCGCCCATAACGAGGATAACGCTGCGTCTTACATCGACCGCGCTGCAGCTGTCGTCGATCCCACGACGGGAAAATTTGAAATTCGCGGTGTTTCTCCCGGGTCTTATTTTCTTGTGGCTTCTCAGCTTGCTGCCGGAAGGCCGTTCGGTGGTCGGACGCCGCTGGAAGTGACTGCCACGGCTCCTCCGGAGGACGTTGCTGTCACTCTCACTCCGGGCTTTGACATTGTCGGCAACATTGAAGTGGATGACGTACCGCGAGGAAACGTACCTACTCTTACGGTTCGGCTGGTGCCTTCAGAAGGTTTGACACTTGGATCTCCACCCTCCAGCAGGGTTGGCAGCGATGGAAATATTCGGCTGGGAGGTGTTACACCAGGTCTTTGGACAATTGTTGTCGATTCATTACCGCCAGATATGTGGGTGAAAATGGAGAGTCTCGCGGGCAATGAGACGCTCTCTGGAGAGCTCCCAATTTCTGAGAGTATGCGCGGACAACTCAGGATTGTTCTGGCCAAAGGGGGCTCTCAGATCTCCGGCACCGTACTGTCCAATGGACAGCCCTCCCGAGCCACCGTTGTTTTGGCGCCGGCGGCGGCTGAACTCTGGAGTTCTCACCAGTTGTTCAAGGTTACTAATACAAGTGAGCGCGGAACGTTTACGCTCAAGGGCGTTCCACCCGGTTCTTACAAGCTTTTTGGGTTTCAGGAAATAGAGCCGTTTGCATGGTTTGACCCGAACGTATTGAAAATGGTGGACGGAGTCGGTGAGTTCGTTACGGTAGGGCCAGGCGAGAATGTGCTAAAGGATGTTCCTGCAATTTCGCCCCAGGCATTGCTTCCACAGCCTTGAAAAGCCGCGATAACTCAACCCGTAGCATTTTCCTGCTTTTCTACCGTACTGCGCCTTAGGTCTTGCGCCAAACATTAGCAATTGCGGAGAAGATATTACCCGCTCGGTTACAGTGTAATCAGAGTTCAACAAGGAGCGTGATCAAAATGAATTCTTTTCTCTCGTGCACCAGCAGGAAACCCTCACTGTTTTTGTTTTTCTCTGTCGCGCTGTTGGTGGTTTGCTCGCTGCCGCTATCAGCCCAAACTCCTGGATATGATCTGCTCCAGACTGGAGCGGGCGCGTCAATTGATCTGAGCAATGTTGGATTGGGCAATGTGTCCCTCCAGGGTGTTCCCATCCAGTCTTCAACAGGTACCACAGATACAATCATGCATCGTACCAAAGACGTAACCGGTGGCGGGACCACTCCTGTTGAGGTGACTGCAGTTTTCATGAAGAGCGCGAGCAGCGTGAACTTTCAGGGTCAGCAGGTGGATGTTTACGTCACGCTGAATAATTCTGGCGGCACGATACCTACGAGTGTACTGCCTCAACCCGACGCTCTTTCAACTTCCTCCGGCAGCGTAACCGTGCGCTCTGATAACACATTTGACTCAAGCATTACGGTCAACGCCGATGTAATCTTCGTAAAGGCAGGCGCCAGCGTGACGAATTCAGCTAACTATGTTGCTCATCAGCCGGCGTCGTCCATCACGCTGACCTCTTCAGGTTCTTCCTGGAGTTCCGCGCCGCCGAGTGGCTACCCATCATCTACATCATTTCCACCGGGAGGTTTTTACCCCAGACCAGTGCACAACGGTTCACACCCGGTGGTTCCCAGCACGTGCAACAGCGGGGTGAGTCCTAGGACCTCACAGCAGGTGGCCGGAGCCGCAATGAAGTCGGCTGGCTCGACCGGACAGCTCGCAGTGAAAGCGTGTATCACTGCTGTCCAGTAAATTGATTTTAAGAATGCTGCGGGGCGCAGGAACAGGCTCCTCACTGCGCCCTTTCCCGCTTCTACCGTAGGTTTGCAGCAACCATCGATTTTGAAACGGCTTTCATATCAGCGCCCTCTTTAGCTCTCACCGCATGACCTCTTGCCCCATTTTCATTTTGGGAAAAATGTAAGAAATTATTTACTTAGCCTGTCAATTTTGTCTTGCCAACGTTGCGGCAGTTGGTTATTTTGTCAGCTTCAAGCATCGGGCCGACCTTCGCAACCCGAGGGCTTGAGATGGCCCGCAAGGCCTTTTTCACCGCAGCTTGCACGACTTCAAGAGTCCGGGCTCGCCGAGCACCTGATTAAGCTGTGGCACTTCATTGCCTATTAATGATTAGGATCAAATCACACTGTAAGTGATAAGGGCGAAGCTCTATCCACTCCGCTGCTGTCCGCCCTTTTGAAAGAGTGTCTCCCCTTGCCCCAAAACTCTTTGTCAATCGATCTTAGCTATCCAAATTGGTTTGTTTTGTCTGTTCGAGTCAATCAGGAAAAACGGACGGCACTGCGTCTGGCAAACCACGATATCGAGTATTTTCTTCCCTGCTATAGCTCTGCGCGTCAATGGAAGGACCGCCGTGTGACGCTGGAAATGCCACTCTTTCCTGGTTATGTTTTCGTTCATCTTCCTTTCGCTGAACGTGTCAAAGTCCTCAGCCTGCCGAATGTCGTCGGTTTGGTGGGAAGCAAAACCGCGCCTTCCATTGTGTCAGGAGAAGAGATGGATTGCATTCGAAGAGGAGTGGCCTTTGGCAAGGCCGCCCCTCACTTTGGCCTGGTGGAAGGTCAGCATGTGGTCATAACCGATGGTGTGTTACGTGGCATGCGCGGAATCTTGTTGCGTAGTCACAACAATACTCGTGTGGTTGTCGCCATCGATTCAATTGCGCGCTGCTTTGTAGTTGAAGTTGACATCTCCTGCCTGAAACCAACCGGTGCGGTTGTGATGCAAGAGCGTAAGGCCGTTTGAAGTCTGCGGCTGGCTATTTTTGATTTGACCGATATTTTATGTTGTCACTCCTTCGATCATTTTTAACGATCCCCCCTCGCGAAGTGGAAATCTCGCAAAGAGGCTTCAGTTGCTCAGATCCCTGCGTCCAAACCCGGCTGGAAAATATTGGGCGAGTTTTTCTTAAGGGCTATCATGCCGCCATTGACCATAAGAACCAGCTAGCCCTCGCTGAAAGTCTGGATCAAATTGAATCTGAAGATCGCGGCTTTGCCTTCGAAGGAGCCGCCATGGCTCTGACGCTTCTGGATGGGATAACTCTTAGCGGAAATGCCTTTTCACATTTTGCGGCGGGCGCTGGGAAGAGTCACATTTTCATGCTTCATGTGGGAGCCGGATGGGCATATGCAAGGCTTCCGTGGAAGCGCCATCGCATTGAATCCATTATCCGATTGCTGCACCCAGTCCTGGGTTGGCTCGTTATTGACGGCTACGGTTTTCACGAAGGCTATTTCCATGGAAAAACCCGGGCGGCCAATCCCGCTTCGCAGCTTTCTGAACACGCTCGCCATGTTTTCTACCAGGGACTCGGCCGAAGTTTGTGGTTCGTAAATGGCGCGGACGTACTTCGGATCTCTGACAGCATTTCAATTTTCCCGAAGCATTATAAAAGTGATGTGTGGAGCGGCGTGGGGTTGGCATGTGCTTACGCTGGTGGCATCTCTGCCGATCAAATCGCGGAACTTCGCAGGCTAGCCGGCGAATACGCCGATGCGCTGGCGCAGGGCGCCGCATTCGCCGCTAAAGCACGCCTGCTCGCCGGAAATCCCGCAAAACACACGAATGACGCCTCCGTTGCGTTGTGTTCAATGCGCTCGGAACAGGCGGCCGCATTGTGTGATGAAACCTTCCGCCAGATAAACCTGATTCATCCCTGTCCCTACCAACATTGGCGAGAGCTGCTGCAAAAAGCATTGGTTCCGTCCGCAGGAATTCTCAAGAAAGGTAAGTGTCATGAAACCCAATATCTTCCCCCAGTGGTTGCAACGAAATCTTACTAGGATCGCCGCTTGCCTACTTGTTGTCTTTCTCTTCTTCCAGGCACGAGTGCCCGATATCTCGGCTGCCGAGGCCGGGCGCTTGGCAAGCCGGTTCCATTTCACTCCCTACATGTTCCCGGCGAATGACGCTGCACACATCAAGACCATTCGTGCAGTGCACCCTAGCCTTAAACGGATTTCGGCCTGGATTTCTTCTGTCGGGGCGGCAGTAGCGGTAGGTGATCTTGATGGCGATGGTCTCTCCAATGACGTATGTTTGGTCGATCCCCGAACTGATCAAGTAACCATTCAGCCGGCGCCGAAAACTGGTGAGCGTTACCAACCGTTCACGCTCAAACCAGCGCGCTATGACTCAGCAACGATGGCGCCGATGGGATGCCTTGTCGGCGACGTGAATGAAGATGGCCTGCTTGATGTCGTGGTCTATTACTGGGGCCGGACTCCAGTCGCATTCATCAGAAAATCGAGTGTACCAGGACGAGCTACTTCGCTACGCGCAGAAGATTACTTTCCCGTGGAACTTGTTCCAGGCGAAGAGCGCTGGTATTCAAACGCGGGTCTGTTTGCCGACGTCGATGGCGATGGCCATCCTGATCTGATCATCGGCAATTATTTTCAGGATGGCGCGCGAATCCTCGATGCTTCGGCAACCGGCACCGAGGTGATGCACAACACCAAATCACGCTCATTCAACGGCGGTGCTAAGCATGTGCTTCTTTGGAAAGATGCGGGCACTGGCGAGCATCCTTTCGCTCATTTTGAGGAAGCCAAAGACGTCTTTCCACCCGAAGTAGAACATGGTTGGACCCTGGGCGCTGGCGCGGCGGATCTGGACGGCGATTTGCTTCCTGAACTCTACTTTGCGCACGACTTTGGCCCGGACCGGCTGCTACACAACGTTTCAACTCCTGGGCACGTTGCTTTCACTCTCTTGCAGGGCCATCGCGGTTTCACGACACCCGCCTCCAGCGTGCTGGGAAAAGATTCTTTCAAGGGAATGGGGGTGGACTTTGCCGATCTCAATGGCGACGGCATCCCTGACATATTTGTCAGCAACATCGCCGATGACTACGCACTTCAAGAAAGTCATTTCCTGTGGTTGAGCACGGGAGACAAAGATGCCATACGCAACGGAAGGGCTCCATACGTCCAGGCAAGTGAGCAATTGGGAGTCTCGCGTAGCGGTTGGGGATGGGACGCGCGCATGGCCGATTTCGACAACGACGGCAAGCTAGAGATCGTGCAGGCGCTCGGCTTTATCAAGGGCAAAGTAAATCGATGGCCGGAACTCCAGTCTCTGGGAACATCGAATGACAGTCTCATCAGCAACCCCAGGCTCTGGCCAAGTTTTCGCCCCGGCGACGATGTAAGCGGGCGTAACCAGACCGCATTTTTTGTTGAGGGCGCCGATCATAAGTTTCACAACATTGCGGCAGAAGCTGGGATAGCTTCTGAATTGTGCGGCCGCGGCATTGCATTGGCCGACGTAGACGGCGATGGGAGACTGGACTTCATCATCGCTGGCCAATGGGGCGATTCTTATCTTTACAGGAATGACAGCTCGAACAGCGGTTCATTCCTGGGATTGCACCTCCTCCTTCCTGTAAGAGGTGGGCCATCTGCGTTTCAGGTACGTCAAGGACATCCAGCCACCGATCTGTACGGCCGGCCGGCTTTTGGCGCCACAGTGAGCGTGGAATTACCCGGGGGACGAAAGCTCTGGGGCCAGGTTGATGGCGGTAGCGGGCATTCCGGCAAAAGAAGCCCGGATCTTCACTTCGGACTGGGGCAAATCAATGCGGACACAAATTTGAAAGTCGATCTTATGTGGCGTAACGGATCAGGACAGATTGAACGCAAAACTATATGGATCAAGCCGGGCTGGCATTCCATTGAACTTGGCTCGTAGACACTTGAGTAGATGCGTACGAAAAGGAGGAACCATGTCATTCGCGACACTCAATTTTTATCCTCGCAAAGACCCACGGATGCGTTTCTTCGCGTTGTGGTATTTCACCGTGTTGCTCACTCTGTGGACGATCCTGGGAGATACCGTGCTTGGCTTTGAACAATCCTATGCGCAGCCGATCGTCGGGGTTTTAGCGGCTTGTGCGGTGGCGTTCTGGCTGGAAGGAGTGGATGCGTGGACCAATCGCCGCACCCCAAGGTTTAGCGGTAGCTGGATTAATGCGGTAAACTTTCTTCCTCCATGCATCATCCCGGGGCTGGCCTGCGCCATGCTGATTTACGCCAACGAGCGGTTGGCGCCGATCATTTTTGCAGCGGCTTTGTCCGTGGCATCCAAAGTGATTTTTCGGGCGCCGGTAGGCAACGGGCAGACGCAGCACATCTTTAATCCTTCGAATTTTGGGATTACCATCACTCTCCTTCTTCTTCCCGCCGCAGGACTCGCACCGCCTTATCAATTTACTGAGAACGTTACAGGATTCTGGCACTGGGCAATTCCGGCGGTCGTTCTGTTGACCGGCACCATCATTCATGGAAAGTTTACTGGCCGTCTGCCGTTAGTCATGGCGTGGTTTGCTGGTTTCGCACTACAAGCGTTGCTTCGCAGCTACGTTTTCGGCTCCCCACTGGCTGTTCCTTTCCTGCCAATGACGAGCGCCGGTTTTATCTTGTTTTCGCTCTATATGATTCCTGATCCCGCCACCACCCCCATCAAACCGCTGCGGCAGATCCTGTTCGGCCTGAGCGTTGCGGCAATTTATGCCATGCTCTTTGTGTCGCATATTGTTTTCGGATTGTTCATTGCCCTTGCTTTGACCAGCGCCACCAGAGGATTAGGCCTGTACGCGTATGCCTTGTGGCAGCGCAAACTGGCGCGGAAACCACAGACTTCCGCGGAAGTGCCTGCAGCTATCGGCTTGGCTTCATAGTCCATCCGTATGAATAACATTGCCATCATCGGAATGGCCTGCCGCTATGCAGAGGCCAACTCTCCTGCTCAGCTCTGGGAGAATGTGCTCTCACAGCGGCAGTCCTTCCGCCGTATTCCCCAAGTCCGGCTAAATCTTGCCGACTATTCATCGGACGTTCAGAATGATGATCACATCACCGAAACCATGGCCGCCGTGCTTTGCGACTATGAATTTGACCGGCCAAAATTCCATATTTCACGCGATGCCTTTAGCGCAACCGATTTAACCCACTGGCTGGCTCTGGACGTCGCTTCCGCCGCGCTAGAGGACGCCAGTCTGCTTAATGCAGGCTCCGAGCGGCTGGAGCGTACGGCCGTGTACGTGGGAAACTCACTCACTGGCGAATTCTCTCGTGCCAACCTAATGCGTTTGCGATGGCCTTATGTTCGTCGCGTGCTTTCGGCAGCATTTCAGGCGAATGGAGCTTTCCCATTAAACGAGACCGAAGAATTACTTTCCCAAGTTGAAGAACTTTATAAAGCGCCTTTTCCGGCAACCAATGAAGAATCACTCTCTGGCGGACTCTCAAACACCATTGCCGGCAGGATTTGTAATTATTTCGATTTCAAGGGCGGCGGCTACACCGTGGATGGCGCATGTGCATCCAGCCTGCTAGCCATTGCCACGGCATGTACCGCTTTGCAAAGCGGCGATGTGGATATTGCCGTAGCTGGAGGCGTTGATCTCAGTCTGGATCCGTTCGAGCTGGCCGGGTTTTCCCGGCTAGGCGCGCTGGCCCGCGACAAAATGCGCGTCTTTGACGTTGACTCTTCCGGCTTCTGGCCAGGAGAAGGATGCGGCATGGTAGTGCTGATGCGCGAAGAAGACGCGCGCGAGGATCGTCACTTGCCCTACGCAGTGATTCGTGGTTGGGGCATTTCTTCTGACGGGCATGGAGGCATAACCCGGCCTGAAATAACAGGTCAGATGCTTGCCTTGCAGCGGGCATATCGCAAGTCTGGGTACGGCATTGATTCTGTTGAGTATTTTGAAGGACACGGAACCGGTACGTCGATTGGCGATGCAACTGAGTTGCAAGCACTCTCCCGACTACGGAGAGAGGCTGCGTCAGATGGCCGTCCCGCAGCGCTGGGATCAATTAAAGCAAACGTCGGACACACCAAAGCCGCGGCGGGAGTGGCTGGCCTGATCAAAGCGACCATGGCGGTCCATCACGGAATCCTTCCGCCGACGACAGGCTGTGATCGCCCACACGCTGAGCTCTCAAAGCAAAATTCCCCGTTGCGCGTTCTGCGCGAAGGAGAACTCTGGCCGGTGAACGTCCCGCGTCGCGCCGGCGTGAATGGATTCGGGTTTGGCGGAATTAATGTGCATGTGACCCTGGAGGCAGTAGGCATTCCGTCCCGGCACGAATTGCCGCTGGCTGAACAGGAACAGATCTCATCCGCTCAGGATTCTGAACTTTTCATTTTTGCTGACATCGATCGAGAAGGACTCTCCCGCCAACTCAGGGAGGTTCTCAGCTTCGCCGAAGAGTGCTCTTATTCCGAACTCACCGATTTATCCATCTTTCTGGCAAAGAGGGTGAGTACATCCGTTGCCAGCAGCAATAGTTTTCGGGGGGCATGTATCGCCTCGTCGCCTGCGGAACTTCATCAAGGCATTAAAAAACTGATTGTTTGGTGCGAAGGGGAACTCGACCCGCAAATCGATATCCAGGGCGGGGTCTTCTTTGGCAAGTGCTCTTCCGATTCTCGGCGAATAGGATTTTTGTTTCCAGGACAGGCATCTCCGGTCTATACCAACGGTGGAATCTGGAACCGCCGCTTTCCTTTCCTTCGCGAACTTTATGGCCGTGCGAATTTACCGCAGAAACAGAGTGTTGCCACCGAGGTTGCTCAGCCCTGCATAGTAACGGCTTCACTGGCAGGTCTACGGGTACTTGAGATGTTTGGCATGGAAGGCTCAGTATCCGTGGGGCACAGCCTGGGTGAAATTACGGCGTTGCACTGGGCAGGCGCCTGCTTGGAAGCAGAGCTGATCCGCATTGTTCATGCACGGGGCAAAGCAATGGCGCTTGCGGGAGAACCTTCCGGGGCCATGGCCTCCATCCGCGCCAGTTGCGAGGAAGTTCGTAGCAGGCTGAATGGTGACAACCTGGTGGTGGCGGCACAGAATGCACCACGGCAGACTGTTGTCTCCGGTGACGCTGGCGCCGTAAGACGCTTTACCGAGAAGTTGCGCTCACATGGCATTAACGCCACCCTGCTGCCGGTGTCTCATGCTTTTCACTCACCGGGAGTGGCTGGTGTGGCCGCGGTATTCTCTGAACATCTTTCGTCAGAACAATTTGGAACGCTACAACGTCCTGTGATCTCAACCGTCACCGGCGAACGGCTTCATTCGGCCTACGATCTGCGAACTTTGCTGATCGAACAGATCACCAAACCTGTGCGGTTTGCGGAAGCAATCAGTATTGCTGCTGATGAAGTGGATCTGTTGATCGAAGTCGGTCCTGGTACGGTCCTTTCCGGCATTTCCAACGAGTGCACGGAAAAACCGATCATCGCTCTGGACGCAGGCAGCGAATCGTTGCGCGGCCTCTTTCTTGCAGTGGGTGCAGCCTTTGTTATGGGAGCGGAGATTCAAACCTCTCCCTTGTTTGAAGGTCGTTTTGGCCGTCACATTGATTTGACCAAGAAACATATTTTTCTGGCAAATCCTTGCGAAACAATTCCGGCATCAGTTTCCTCACCTGGAACCTTTGCGTCCCCAATTGTTAGGTCGCCGCTTTCGGCGCTGGCTAAGCCGGATTCCGCGCTCAATGTACTAATAAGTCTGGTCGCCAGACGCACTCAGTTACCTGCGGAGGCAATCCAACCGGCGCACCGGTTTCTAACTGACCTGCATTTGAACTCCATCACGATCAGCCAGATCGTCTTGGAAGCAGCGAATCAATTGGCATTGCCATCGCCTGCTGCACCTGCGGAATTTACTAATGCCACGCTCGCGGAGGCAGCAGCGGCGCTGGAGTCGCTGCGTTCGCAGGTACCCGGCCCTGTCGCCGCCAAAAACTTACCAGGTGTTGATGCGTGGATCAGGGTCCTGCGTGTCGAGCTGCTGGAAAAGCCGTTGAGCTGCGCTCGTGTAATTGCAGAAGGAAAGTGGAATGTAGTCGCTGACGAGCAATGCAGCTTGGTGGAATGCTTGCGTATGGAGTTCCGCTCGGTTCCTGGCGAAGGACTAGTGTGTTGTGTGCCGCAACGTTGTGATGATCGCACGGCCGCGTTTCTTCTGCAATCCGCACAGGCAGCGCTCAAAGACAATTTGCCTCAAGCGGTTTTTGTGCAGCACGGAACCGGCGCCACCGCCGGCGCTCTGGCACGCAGTTTATTCCTCGAAAATCCTGGCTGCCGAGTAACAGTTGTGAACGTCCCGTTTGAAAACTCCGAAGCTGCTATTTGGGCCGCATCTGAAGCTAGCACGAATCAGAGTTTTGTCGAGGCTTACTACGACGATTCTGGAATTCGCAGTGAGCCGCGGCTCAATGTGCTTTGGCCACATCACGACTCTGATTTCCAGCCCTTGGGACCCGATGATGTGCTGCTGGTTACAGGCGGCGCAAAAGGAATAGCGGCGGAAAGCGCGCTCCATCTCGCGCAGCGAATGAAATGCCGGTTGGCATTGCTCGGGCGGTCGGAGCCAGACACGGACCATGAGCTTCAGAACAATCTGCGCCGCTTTGCCGAGTCGGGGGTAAGCTTCTCTTACTTCAAGGCAGACGTTACAGATGGTAAATCAGTAAAGACATCGCTCCGTCAAATCAGTTCAAAACTCGGAGACATAAGCGCAATACTTCATGGAGCAGGCGCCAACCGTCCTAAACGTCTGGAAGAGATCACGTCCGCAGATCTTAACCAGATATTCGCCCCCAAACTGACTGGTCTGCACAACCTGCTTGCGAACATTGATCCAGAAAAACTGCGATTGCTGTTGACGTTTGGCTCGATCATTGGCCGAACCGGGCTTCATGGCGAAGCCCACTACGGACTGGTAAATGAGTGGCTGAATCTGACGATACAACGCTGGCAGAAAGACCATCCGCGATGCCGGTGCCACAATCTTGAATGGTCCGTCTGGGCAGGAATTGGAATGGGGCAGCGCCTGGGTGTTTTGGAGTCTCTTGCGCGCCAAGGCATTACGCCTCTCCCGCTTGACAATGCACTTGAACAATTGCAGGCAATGCTGGAGTGGAACCGCGCGCCGGTGTCATCGATCATCACCGGGCGTTTCGGGGGTTTGTCGACACTGAAGTTCGAAGCGTCAGAATTGCCGCTGATGCGCTTCCTGGAGCATCCTCGCCTGCATTATCCCGGAATCGAACTTATAGCTGACGCGGAGTTGAGCATTGATAACGATCCTTATGTCACCGAGCACTGCTTTCAGGGCGAACTGCTTCTTCCGGCAGTTTTGGGAATGGAAGCCATGGCGCAGGTGGCGATGGCGCTTGAGCAATCGGCTATCGCGCCAACTTTTCGCAATCTACATTTCGAACATCCTATCGTCATCCCACGGGATAAATCGGTGACCATCCGCATCGCCACGCTGCGCCGTCGTCCTGGACAAATTTCAGTCGCGATTCGTTGCTCCAGCACCGGTTTCAATGTGGACCATTTCAGCGGTGAGTGCGTCTTTGAAGACAAACAAGTTCAGTTGAAAGACTCTGCCGGATCTTGCCGCTATGCCAAATCAGAGCATCCATCTTCGGCGCAAGAATTCTATGGGCGCATTTTCTTTCACAGTGGACGGTTTCGCCGGATTGAGTCGTATGAGCTCCTGCGCTCAGATAAGAGCACCGCCACGCTTAATGCTCCGGCGGACAAACCGTGGTTCGCCCGCCATTTGTCCGGCAAACTCGTGATGGGAGATGCCGCTTCGCGCGATGCAGCTCTCCATTCCATTCAGGCTTGTATCCCACACAAAACGATTTTGCCCGTCGGAATTGACCGGGTAGTCCCAACCACGGCATGGACAGGCGCTTCAGCCCGTGTATTCGCCACAGAACGGACTTGCGATGGAGACAATTTTGTTTACGATGTCCGCATTGAAGATCGGGACGGCAAGGTGTGTGAACAATGGGAGGGCCTGCATCTTCGCGCGGTTGCCGCGATCCATACTGCGCAGTCCTGGCCGCTGGCTTTGCTTGTACCGTATCTTGAACGCTCGCTTAAACATCGGTTGACTGCTGACGGGATCAGGATTGGTTTGACGAATGCGCCAGCAGGATGCAGTGAAGATGCGCTGGGAATTGTGATTCAGCAGATCTTTGGCGTCAAGGCTTCACTCAAACACCGTCCTGACGGAAAGCCTGAGATCGCGGGAGCGGATGGAAGAGCGAATCCGCTATCCATTTCACACTGCGATGGCGTCACGTTGCTTTTTTCTGGATGCACTGCGTTGGGCTGCGACATGGAAAAGATCGGGGTGCGGGAGTCTGCGTGTTGGGAAGAGTTGCTCGGCCACAAAGGCCATGCTCTCGCAATATGGCTGGCCAATGAGTTGAAGGTCACTCTGGATATGGCGGCAACGCAGATCTGGACACTGAAAGAATCTTTAAGAAAAGCTGGCGCAAGCTTAATGCAACCAATCTCCTTCATGTCCCGGTCCCCCGATGGGTGGGCAACGTTTTCTGCAGGTGGATTCAGGGCCGCCACTTTTCATACGCGAATCGAAGAGGCTGAGCATGCGGTTGCGTTTGGTTTCGTCGTGAAGAGCGCGTCATGAAAGCCTACGAATACCAGCATGTGGTTGGTTTTGAGGAAACTAACCTCGTCGGGAACGCATATTACGTAAGCCATCTTCGTTGGCAGGGGAGGGCGCGGGAAATGTTTCTGCGGGAGTATTTTCCGGAGATCCTTACGGAACTGGAGAACGGTCTTGCGCTGATCACTCTGCATTGCTCCTGCCAGTATCTGGGAGAATTGAACGCGTTTGATCAGGTGATTGTGCGGATGTTTCTTAACTCCGTTGCGCAAAACCGCATTGCAATGCGCTTTGAGTACTGGCGACAGGGACCAGGCGAAGAGCTGGTCGCCAGGGGAGATCAGGAGATTGCATGTATGCGCCGTGAAGGAACGAAACTGGTTCCAATTGCCATCCCGCTAAAACTTCTGAATGCCCTGGAAGCATTTTCAGCATCTTGCTGCGGGGTCCACGAATAACCGCGTATGGTTGAAAAAGGAGCATAGGTTTATGGGCGATTCAGTGATGCGCGATTCTACAGTACGTTCGCACTATGAATCAGCGGAACGCGCGATTACCGCAATGCGTACCGGTCTGGACCGACCGATGACCCTGCGCCAACTGGCGAGAATCGGCTTTGCCAGTCCTTATCATTTCAACCGGACTTTTCGTCAGGTCACTGGTGTGCCGCCCTTGCAGTTTTTTTACGCGCTACGGCTGGATGCAGCAAAGCGCATGCTCACAGAAACGCAAAAAAAAGTTATCGATATCTGTTATGAAGTCGGCTATAGAAGTGTAGGTACTTTCACGCGCCGTTTTGCCAACGTGCTTGGCGTTCCACCGGTGCGATACCGCAAACTGACCAACGGACGAAATAGACCGGCCAGCCGCAAAAAGATATATGGATCGACCATTCAAAATGGTTATTCAGGCGCCAGCGTCGCCGGCAATGTCTCCACTCCAAGAAATTTTGATGGCTATGTAGCCGTGGGTTTGTTCACCACAAGAATTCCCCAAGGCAAGCCCATCGCCTGCACAGTAATCAAAGGCAGCGGAGTCTATCAGATGGATGACGCCCCTGAAGGAGATTTCTATCTGTTCGCCGTAGCGCTGGAAAGCCCGCCGGACCTATCCGTCTACTTCGATTATGGGAGCGCCATGCGAGCAGGTGGCCAGCGCATTCGAATTCATGGCAGCTCCGTTCAAGGTCGCACTACATTGGAATTGAGGCCACCATCGCCTTTCGACCCTCCGCTGCTATTTATGCTGTCTGCACAAGATGTGTCCTACCATCTGCCGAAATTCTGATCCGCACAACACTGTGGTCAATTAGGTCGTCTCCGTTGACGGCGCGGACGAGAAATCGCGCGTAGGCTATTGAATTTGATTCAGTAGCTCAGGCTGCAAGCGACAATCAGCAGCCCCAGTACGGCCGGGGTTAATCTCTCGCTCTCCCTTTTAGACCTGCGCCGCTTCCCTCATTTCATAGACAAAAAATCTGCAAGTTTTTCTCTTTGGTAATCGAGATATAGAAGTCTCCCTCAAGAAAAAAACCCTACGGCAGGATTCAGTGCGAGCGGGAGTCGTGGGTACGAACTTGGTGCTAGAAGAGCCCATCACTGACGACAAGCCCGTTTATCCGGATCTATTCCGTTCCCTCGAGCCTGGTGTGGCCGTGGCCGTTTCGGTCTCAATACTGTGCCTTAAATTCCGTTTCGATTGATTCTGTTCAAATCCTCGCCAACTTTGGATAGACTCATTCGTTCCAAAAAATTACTGGACAGGCGGTCCTTCTTTATGCGTAACGGAATGCGCCCCCTTGTTATTCTTGCGCTTATCGTAGTTGTTTCTATTTATTCTCCGATTGCTGCTGCCCAGCAAGCGCAATCGAGCGACCAACCGGTGCTGCGGGGCTACCAGAAGGCGCCCCAGCCCATTTCTGACATTTTGAACGCCCGGCCTACGCCGCTGGTGCAGGTAAGTCCAAACGGCAAATGGCTGCTCGCGGCGGACCGCCTGGCCAATCCGCCAGTTGCGGATCTTGCGCAGCCCATGTTGCGGCTGGCTGGCCTGCGCATTAATCCGGCGACTAATGGCCGGCATCACCCGCCTCGTTTCGTGGGCCTGCACCTTTACTACACTTTGGGAAATGAGCAGGCTGAGGTGGCTGTCCCGCGCAACGCCTACCTGAGTGCGCCGGAATGGTCACAAGACAGCCAGCATTTCGCATTCACCAATGCAACGACAAATGGCATTGAGCTTTGGATCGGCCAGATTGGAACTTACACCTCTGGCATCGTTCCCAAAGTAAAAATTAATGCCGTGCTCGGCGAACCTGTCCAGTGGATGCCCGATGGCAAAACCCTCCTGGTTCAAACTGTCCCCGCATCTCGCGGCAATCCTCCCCTGGCCCCCAAGACGCCCGATGGACCAATCATTCAGGAGAGTGATGGCAAGCGCGCTCCGGTCGCCACCTTTGAAGACCTGTTGCAAAATCCGCTCGATGAAGACCTCTTCGATTATTACGCCACCGCACAACTGATGCTGATCAAGAATGGCGTCGCCACACCCATCGGCAAGCCAGGAATCTTTGCCCGCGTTGATCCCTCGCCCGATGGCAAGCATTTGCTCGTCAGCCGCATTCACCGGCCTTATTCTTACATCCTTCCTGAAAATGGCTTTCCTCGCGAAGTTGAGGTCTGGAATCTGGCTGGCAAGGTTGAATACAAAGTAGCCAGTCTGCCGTTGGAAGAACACGTTCCCATTGAGGGTGTGCCGCTTGGTCCGCGCGACTATCAATGGGTGCCAGCGCAGCCAGCTACTCTGGTGTGGGCAGATGCCCTTGATGGCGGCGATCCCAAGACCAAAGCTCCCTTCCGCGATGAAATCATGATGTTGAGCGCTCCGTTCACGGACGATCCTCAGGAATTGGTAAAGCTGGAACAGCGTTTTGCGCCTGCCGGCGGTGGCGGCGGCTTCCGCTCCGGGGCAGCGATCGAATGGACCGAAGGCGGGCTTGGCCTGGTACACGATTACAATCGCGACCGCCGCTGGCTCCGCACGTTTCTCATCAACGTCGCCAAGCCCGGCGAGCAGCCCAAGCTAATCGGGGAACGCTCCGCTCGCGACCGCTACCGCGATCCGGGAACGCCGCTGCTGCAAGTCCTTCCCAACGGCAAGCGCGTGATCCGCCAACAAGGTAATGCGATTTTTCTGGTGGGAAGCGGTGCGTCGCCCAAAGGCGAGTTCCCTTTCCTGGACCGTTTTGATCTGGAGACGCTGAAAGCCGAGCGAATTTTTCAATGCGAAGACGGCCAATATGAATCAATTGTGGCGCTGATGGCTGACGACGGCACACGGTTCATCACACGCCATGAGAGTCCCACAGAACCGCCGAATTACTTTATTCGCACGGCCAACAGTGCGGAGAAGAAGGCGCTTACCAACTTCCCTGATCCCGCGCCGCAGTTGCACGAAATTACCAAACAACTTGTCACATATAAACGCGCCGACGGGGTACCGCTCTCCTTCACGCTTTATCTGCCGGCAACCCACAAAGAAGGCGAGCGTCTGCCGACCATTGTCTGGGCCTACCCGCTCGAGTTCAACGACGCGGACACGGCCGGACAGGTATCTGGTTCGCCCTATCACTTCACCACCATAACTGGCATCTCTCATCTTTTTCTGCTGACGCAGGGCTACGCTGTGCTGGATAACGCCACCATGCCTGTGGTCGGCGATCCTGAAACCATGAATAACACCTATGTGGAGCAAATCGTCGCCAGTGCCAAGGCAGCAATTGATAAAGCTGTCGAGATGGGCGTGACCGATCCGGAGCGCGTCGGCGTCGGTGGTCACAGCTACGGGGCGTTTATGACCGCAAATCTGCTTGCCCACTCCGATCTTTTCCGCGCTGGAGTGGCTCGCAGCGGCGCTTACAACCGGACGCTGACCCCGTTTGGCTTCCAAAGCGAACGCCGCACCCTCTGGGAAGCGCCTGAAATGTACATCAAGGTCTCGCCCTTTATGCAGGCTGACAAGATCAAGCATCCCATCCTGCTCATTCACGGCATGGCGGATGACAACTCTGGAACTTTTCCCATCCAAAGCGAACGTATGTATCAGGCCATCAAAGGAAACGGCGGGATTGTGCGTTATGTGCAGCTGCCATACGAAGCGCACGGCTATATCGGCCGTGAATCCACCGAACACACGCTTTGGGAGATGGTGACCTGGTTTGATAAATGGGTGAAGAACGCGCAACCCGGCAGGGCAAGGTAACACTGCGGGACAGGGGGCAACTAAATGAGGAAAGCTGAACAAAGACAATGACTTAGGGCAGAAACGTGCATTCTGTTCATAACGATCAGGTGTGCCCCTATATCTGGCGAGAAATGTGAAAATTATGAAAATAAATTTTCGAGGGATGAAACGCTCCGCTCCTCTTCTGCACTACTCATTCAGGATGAACGGAAAAAGCACCTACTAAGACGGCGGTGGTTGCCAAGGGGGTGTCACCGCCGGCTTGGCTTGTGTCTTAACTCCTTTTTGCCTCTTCAGAAAACGAGAGCGCTGCTCACATGGCAGCGCTCTCGGCTTTTTTAATCTCTTTTTATCTTCTCTCTCCCGCGGGCCTGCGTGCATTGCGACTTCAAGTTTCCTAAGCAATTCTCCACCCGGTTTCTTGCCTTTGTGGGGCTTAGCCTCCTCCGGCAGCTCTCAAAAGTAGATCGCCCAGTCATCACGAAACATCTAATAAGATGTAGGCTTATCATTGCGACTTTGAACCGTGGTCCGCAAAAGTTGCTAACTGAAAAGCTCATGAAGATAACCATCGGCTCTGACCATGCCGGCTTTGAACTGAAGACGATTTTGCTTGACCGCCTGCGGCAGTGCGGCCACGAACTGATTGACGTTGGCACTGACAGTACAGCGCCGGTAGATTATCCTGATTATGCTGAAGCAGTGGCGTTGAGCGTGCTGCAAGGCAGGTCAGAACGCGGCATCCTGATCTGCGGCAGTGGGGTTGGAGCCTCGGTGGCCGCCAACAAAATTCCCGGTATTCGCGCTGGAATTTGCCATGACTGCTATTCCGCGCATCAGGGAGTGGAACACGATGACGTCAACGTACTGGTTCTCGGTTCACGCGTTCTCGGCCCAGAGCTAGCCAAAGATTTATGCGTTACGTTTTTAAACGCCAGTTTTACCGGTGAAGAGCGGCACCGGCGGCGGTTAGAAAAGATTCACAGCATCGAGCAGCGGTACTCGGTGGATCCCGCTACCAAGGAGAAGATTTCATGAACCCGGTTACTACCCCCGAAAAACAGACTCAGAGCAGCACCACTACATCAAACCTTTTGCTGGAGCTGCAAAAATTCGGTCAATCAGTGTGGCTGGACTACATCCGGCGCAATCTCATCACCAGCGGTGAGTTGCAGCGTCTGATCGACCAGGACGGCCTGCGCGGCATAACTTCCAACCCTTCGATTTTCGAAAAAGCCATTGTCGGAAGCACTGACTACGCTGATTTTCTCGATCACCTTCGCGCCCAAGGTTTGAGCACCGGCGAGATTTACGAGCGTATTGCCGTGCGCGATATCCAGGACGCCGCCGATCTGCTGCTGCCGGCCTATAAATCTACGAAACGCCGCGATGGCTACGTCAGCCTTGAGGTCTCGCCCACGCTGGCGCGTGATACCCAGGGCACTATCGAAGAAGCGCGCCGCCTTTGGAAGACGGTTAGCCGCCCCAACATTATGATCAAAGTTCCCGGAACTCCGGAAGGGGCTCCAGCCGTGCGGCAGCTCATCAGCGAAGGCATCAACATCAATATCACTTTGCTCTTCGCGCAAGAAGCTTACATAAAGGTTGCCGAAGCGTATATTGCCGGGTTGGAAGACGCGCTCAAAGCCGGCAAAGATATTAGTGGGATCGCCAGCGTGGCTAGCTTCTTCGTGAGCCGCATTGACACCCTGGTCGACTCCTTGATTGATTCACGCTTGAAAAGCGTCAGCAGCCCTGAAGAAGAACAGTTGCTGCGTTCTCTGCAAGGTAAAGTGGCTATCGCCAACGCCAAACAGGCCTATCGCAGCTATCAGCAAATAATTGCCGGAGAG
Source organism: Candidatus Angelobacter sp. (assembly GCA_049802395.1). GTDB lineage: Bacteria > Acidobacteriota > Terriglobia > Terriglobales > Acidobacteriaceae > Angelobacter. The sequence continues at coordinate 2,362 of JBARMK010000114.1, read as the reverse complement.
CGCTGGAAAGCATTGGCGGCCCGTGGCGCGCAGACGCAGCGCCTGCTCTGGGCCAGCACCAGCACCAAAAACCCCACGTACCGCGACGTCCTATATATAGAAGAGTTGATCGGCCCCGACACGGTTAACACCATACCTCCGGCCACCATGGACGCTTTCAGAGAGCACGGTATCGTCAAACGCACGCTCGACGCCAATCTCACGGCAGCCGACAAAACCATGAACGATCTGGAGAAGGCCGGCATATCGATGAAAAAGGTTACCGAACAGCTGTTGGAGGATGCCATTAAGCTGTTTGCTGATGCCTTCCAGAAGCTGCTTTCGGCCGTAGAGCAGAAGAAAAAGAGCCAATGAGCACAAAACAGATGGTTCGATCCCCGCGATGGGAGTTCTCTGCACCGCTCCGTCAAGCAGTGGAAACCACGCTTAAAGATTGGCAGGCCAACCAGAAGATGGCCAGCCTGTGGAAGGGCGACAAATCGCTCTGGACGAACGACGACGAAGACAAGTGGCTCGGCTGGCTGCACGTGGTGGAAGATCAGATCGCGCATGTGCAACAACTCATTGACGCAGCCGCTAACGCCGCGAAAGCCGGTTTCACCCACGCATTGTTGCTGGGCATGGGCGGATCAAGCCTGTGCCCTGAAGTGCTGAAAATTACCTTTGGCAAACAGCCTGGCCACCCAGAACTTCATGTTTTAGATTCCACTGATCCGGCACAAATTAAGTCCGTGGAAAGCCAGGTTGAGCTGGCGCGCACGCTCTTTATCGTGGCCAGCAAATCCGGCAGTACGCTGGAACCTAACATTTTTAAGCAATATTTTTTCGCTCGTGCACTGGAGGTGGTTGGCCAAGATAAAGCCGGCCAACGCTTCATCGCCATTACCGACCCTGGCTCAAAGATGGAGCAGGTAGCAAAAACCGATGGGTTTCGCAAAATCTTTTTCGGCTTACCCAGTATCGGCGGACGGTATTCGGCTCTCTCCAACTTTGGCATGGTTCCAGCCGCCATTATGGGGCTCAACATTCGCAAGTTTCTTGATCGCACAGAGGAGATGGTCCAGGCTTGCGGCCCAGACGTTCCCGCCGACCAGAATCCAGGCGCTTTGCTCGGAGCCATCTTGGGGACCCTGGGGAATCTTGGCCGAAATAAGGTCACTATCATCACCTCGCAGGGTGTTCACGACCTTGGCGCATGGTTGGAGCAGCTTCTTGCGGAGAGTACGGGCAAACTGGGCAAAGGGTTGATTCCGGTCGATCGGGAGAAACTTGGCGCCCCGGACTTATATGCGGATGACCGCCTTTTCGTTTACCTGAAGCTAAGCAACGAATCGGACGAGTCGCAAAAGGCCAAAATTGATTCGTTAAAAAAAGCTGGGCAGCCCGTGGTTGAAATCGAGATCGCAGATATCTACGACATCGGCCAGGAATTCTTTCGCTGGGAGATCGCGACTGCCGTCGCCGGCTCGATCCTGAAAATCAATACGTTCAACCAGCCTGATGTTGAAGCGAGCAAGATCGTTACCCGCCAGTTGACGGAAGCTTATGAGAAAACCGGCCAATTTCCCGCTGAGACACCGCTGCTGGAAGAAGGCGGAATTAAGCTCTTCACCGACGGGCGGAATGCGGCGAATCTGAAAGCTTTGGCCGGTAGCAGCTTCTCGCTGGCAGGGATAATGCGCGCACATCTTAATCAGCTCGGTACGGGCGATTATCTGGCGCTGCTGGCCTTTATTGAGATGAACGCCGAACACGAAGACCGGCTGCAGCTTATCCGGCACGCGTTGCGCGATCGCAAGCACGTGGCCACGTGTTTAGGCTTTGGACCACGCTTCCTGCACTCCACCGGACAAGCCTACAAAGGTGGTCCGAACACCGGTGTCTTTCTACAGATCACGTGTGACGATGCGCAAGACCTTCCGGTGCCGGGACAGAAATATACCTTTGGGACCGTGAAAGCTGCTCAGGCGCGGGGAGATTTTCAGGTGCTTGCCGACCGTAAACGGCGGGCGTTGCGCATACACCTGCCGAAGGATGTAAATGCGGGATTGGAAAAACTGAAGCATGTCGTAGCGGACGCGTTGAAATAATTGTCTTGTTTGAAGCTCCGCAAGAGGAGAACCGATGCAACTAGGCATGGTAGGTCTTGGCCGCATGGGTGGCAACATGGTGCGCCGATTGCTCCGCGGCGGCCATCAGTGTGTGGTCTCCGATTTGAGCCCGCAGAATGTTTCCGAACTGGCAGGCGAAGGCGCCACCGGCTCAACATCTCTGGATGATTTCGTCGTCAAGCTCAAGAAGCCGCGTTCAGCCTGGATTATGGTACCCGCCGGCGATCCCACCGAGCAGACCGTCAATGCAC
>JBARMK010000113.1:0-19650 GCA_049802395.1 Candidatus Angelobacter sp. | reverse complement strand
GTCCCCTTCCCCGAACCCCAACCCCCTGCTGGAAAACAACGAGGGTGCACTATGACTCTGTTGACTGTCTCAAATCAGGGGTTCACCGTTCACAATCACAGCTGTGGGATAAACTTTCTGTCTCACCTCAGGGGTGCACCTCAAAGTGCACGCCAATCTGGGATGACCTGGGATGGAGTGGAATGAACCGGGAGGGGGAGGGGATGCGCCACACGATCCGCGAACCTCTATACAGATGCCTACGCCGACTGTGGCGTACTGACCGCCGCCCGCTTTTGTTTCAACCGCTCCAGCACCATCGGCCCCAACTGCGACACACTGCCGGCGCCGAGCGTGAGCACCATGTCGCCGGGTTCGGCCAGCGAGGAGACTTGGCGCACGGCTTCATCGAAGGATCGCGCATAGTGCGTAGCGTCAGGCTTGCTGCCCATGGCCCGGATTCCCTGTGCCAGCCGCTCTCCGGTAATGCCTGGGATGGGCGGTTCGTTCGCAGCATAAATGTCGAGGACGAAAACGGTATCGGCATCGGTAAAGGCCGTGCCAAACTGCTCCAGCAGATCGCGCGTGCGGGTGAAGCGGTGCGGCTGAAAGACGACGTGGACGCGCTTGAATCCGCACTGTCGCGCTGCGGCCAAGGTTGCGCGGATCTCAGTAGGATGATGGCCGTAATCGTCAATCACGCTGACATCGGCAGCGCGGCCCCGGAGCTGGAAGCGGCGGTCAACACCGCGAAAATTCTCCAGCGCCTCGCGGATACGATCGGCATGAATGTCCAGTCCCACGCCGACGGCCACCGCGGCAGTGGCGTTGAGCGCATTGTGTATGCCGGGCACGCGCAGGTGAAAATCGCCCATCGACTTGCCCTGGTAATCCACGGCGAAATGCGAATAGTGCTTGCCGTTGGCGCATTTGCCATCGGCCGCGCGCACGCGGAAATCGGCGTCTTCATGTATGCCATACGTGGTGGCGCGACGGGCCAGGCGGGGCAGCATGTTGCGCAGGCGCTCGTCGTCATGGCAGAGCACGGCCATGCCGTAGAACGGCACGCGGTCAATAAAGTCCAGAAAGGCCTGCTCCACGTCAGCCATGTCGCGATAGCAATCCATGTGCTCCCGGTCGATGTTGGTCACCACGGCAAGAATGGGCGACAGCTTCAGAAACGACCGGTCGCTCTCATCGGCTTCAGCCACCAGATATTGCGATTTACCTAGCCGCGCATTCGAGCCCATGGCATCAACGCGTCCGCCCACTACGACTGTTGGATCGAGCCCGCCCGCGGCCAGCACTGCCGCAACCATGCTTGTAGTAGTGGTCTTGCCGTGCATGCCGGCAATAGCGATGCCATACTTCAGGCGCATTAACTCGGCCAGCATCTCCGCCCGCTGGATCACGGGGACAAGCTGCGCATGCGCGGCGGCGATCTCCGGGTTGTCGCGACGGATGGCCGAACTGGCGACGACAACTTCGGCGCCCGTAATGTTTTCCGCCTGATGTCCTATGGAGATGATGGCGCCCCGTTCCGCCAGGCGATCGGTAACGCTGGAACCTTTCAGGTCAGATCCTGAGACCTTGTAGCCGAGCGTGAGCAAGACTTCGGCTATGCCGCTCATGCCGATGCCGCCGATGCCCACGAAATGAATACGCTGTATCTTTGCAAACATTATTCTGTGTCGCTTCGCTCCACACCGCTATGCCGTTTCGCCTTCCGCTTTATCCATCTGCTCCTGTGGCGGGCCGCTCGCCGCGGTTGTCGGGCTCGCGGCTGGCTTTAGCCTCTGTGGGTATCAGGGCACGGATTTTCCGTGCCGTAACGCACTCTATAACGACGGGGCTTTAGCCCCAGCCAGCTCCGCCACCATCCGCGCCACGCGCCCCGCGGCATCATGATGCGACAAAGCCCTGGCCCGTTCTGACATCTCTCTTAGACGCTTGCGATCGGCAAACAGCTCAGTCACCACCTGCGCCAGCCGATCCGGCGTTAGTTCAGCCTGCGGAACCAGCACTGCCGCCCCGCCCTGAACGATGGCCTCCGCGTTGCGCCGCTGATGATCGTCCGCCGCCCGCGGAAACGGAACAAAGATCGCCGGCTTTCCCGCTGCCGTAATCTCCGCTACCGTGCTCGCGCCCGAACGGCAAAGCAACAAGTCCGCCCCTGCAAAAGCCGCCGGCATATTGTCGATAAAAGCTGAAACCTCTGCTTTGATGCCGTTCTCCGCGTACGCAGCCAGCACGTCATTATAGTCACGCTCGCCGGTCTGGTGAATGATCCGCAGAGCAGGAATTTGCCGTAGTACTTCCGGAGCGGCCGCGGTCATGGCGTGGTTGATCGCCTGCGCTCCCTGGCTCCCGCCAAACACCAGGAGCGTCGGAGGATGGTTGCCGCTCGCCGGGGCTACACCGAAGAATTCCGCCCGCACCGGCACGCCGACCACCTGGGGATTGTTAAAGTATTTCTGCGTCTGCTCAAAGTGGACCGCTGCCGCTGAAACTCGGTGGCCGACGATCTTATTGGCGAAGCCGGGAACATAATTGGGCTCAAATGCCAGCGTCGGAATGTGCATCATGATGGCCGCTGCCATGGCTGGACCCGAAGCATAACCGCCCACGCCCACCACCACGTCCGGCGCAAAGACTTTGATAATTTTGCGCGCGTCCACTACCGCTCGTGGCAGGTCAAAGAGCGTGCGCATCCGGGTAATCAGGCTCACATTCTTGAGCGCGCCCACTTTCACACGCATCAGCCCAAAACCCGCCTGCGGGACCAGCCGGTTCTCCATGCCCCGGGCCGTGCCCACGAACATTACCTCCGCCTGGTAGCGCGATTTCAACTCACGGGCAATCGCCAGCGCTGGAATCACGTGTCCGCCGGTGCCTCCGCCTGCTATCAAAACGCGCATGCTCTTGATCGCCTCTCGCCTGAATGTAGCAGATGGAAAAATGTGTTCCAAATAGTGATCTTGCTTGATCAGTACTTCGCTGGTTGAGCAGGTTCGCAAACTGGCGTGCCGATTCTCGTCACGAGGGATCAGGCATTGGTGGAAATTCGTCCCGGTTCGCCCCCTTCCGAAGCGCGCGAACCGGATTGGGAAAGACGAAGCGGACACCCGAAACGCCTGGGGCCGTCGATCTGGCCGCAGTTCAAAATGCGCACGAACTCCAGGCCCGCTGCATCCACCCAGCCCATTACCTCCGTACCCAAATTTCCTGATTTCAGAACAAAACTCAAAAATACTGCGGACCGCCGGCCTTTATGCTATGTTTTCTTTGAAAAACCCTGGAATCTGGTAATCAATGTCGACGGACCAAGCAGGTTCCACGGTCAAAAAGGCGCGCCATGATCTTTAAAGCTGCTGAAGATTTTAAGAAACGCACTCTGAGTGCCCTACCCACATTGCTGGAAAAAGTGGCCTACATCTGCTCATTGCAGACTGGCAGCGGCGGCTACGTTCATTGGGGATTCGCCCGCGCCTTCGGGAATAGGCCAACCCAGGAAGCCATTTACGCGGCCCACCAGGAGACCACGCAGGAGTTGGTCCAGGTACCGGTGCGTGATATTTATAAGGAGTATCAAGAAGGGCTGGGGCGGTCCCAATCCTCAGATATTCTTGACCCAAACCGTTTCACCCTTAAGGCCCCAGTCAACGGCGACGCACTTCTTTCGGCTCACCTTCATCTATTGCAGGACTCTGTTGTTGCTCTTGCGCAACAGGAGCGTACCACTCACCAAGTCGCATAGCCACGCCCACCACCTGCCCGATAACTTCCGCCTCTTGTGGGTGCTTAAGGATTCGCGGCGGCACCGGCGAGAGCGGATGCGATTGCAGCACGATCTCTCCTCGCCGCACTGAGCACCAGCAGCACACGTGCCCTTCGCGCGTCTCGACGAAATAGATTGGCCGTTCCAGCTCTGACCGCCATTTTTTCTCTTCCACACGGCAGCGGTCTTCATCCACCTGCACAAACGATCCCGGCAGCAGCAGAGGATACATGGTCAGGTCTTCCGTGCCCACATAGGCATAGGTGTATTTTCGCTTGGCCAGCTCTTGAAGGTATTGCAGCGGCACCACGCCCCAGTCTTCAATCATGCGGCCCAGGTCCGCGGATTGACGAAGATCAAAGCCCGGATCCAGCTTTACCGGAATCTGGATGGTGCCCCGTCCTGAGGTAATTTCCAGCCGGTGGGTCTTGCCCGGTCTGCAGATGGCAAAGTCCGCGGCGGTGGATCCCAGGTCCACGCCAAACAGTTTCAGCAGCTCGGTGAAATCCGCGCGGTAAATGACTGAGAGAACGTAGAGGCGATAGATGCTGGGGATTACGCCCTTGGTTTCAATATCGGAGAGGCGGCTGGGATTGATGATGAATTCTTCAATTCCCCGCGATTCCGCCAGAGAGGTGCTCGCGATCTCCACATCCCTGAGGGTGAGAGCCATCTGCTCGCGTAGCTCGCGCAACTTTTTACCCGCTGACAACACTTTGTTCGCCTTGCGATCTAGATTTTCATCCCACCCAATCGAACGAGCTGTGGTCCCAGTTCCGAGATTAGCCTAAGCTAACAAAACTTTAATATTCACGGATGCCGCTCCTCTCGACCGGAAGATTCGTAAGTGTAGCAGCAAAACGTCGCTTAAAAAGCTGATTACCTAGTTTAACTCCGTCTAGCAACCTTGAGTAACAACCTTCTGCACGTAAGGATAAACGAGAGGCCGTACATCAAAGTTCCCTAATACCCTACCAACCGCCTTGTCCGATAGGCCTCCAAGGCTACCCCACAGACTGTCCGAAGGTGCCTATCCAGACCCCTTGGTAAACGCTGATTTTAATGGCTTGCCTAGCCTGCTAAAAACGATTCGCCCGGCCTGTCAGTGCCGGTCTTAATTTAGGAACCCCCGTTAATTTCGGAATAACGTCATCTGCGCTGCGATCTCCGATTTTTGGGCCGCCGTCAGCGGCAACAGCGGAAGCCTGGGAAGGCCACCATAATATCCGTTCAGGTCCATTGCATATTTAATCGCAGGGATGCCAAGCTCTGACACTACCCGCTTGGTCGCTGGTGCCAGCCCTAACTGCTTTGATCGCGCCAACTCTATATCATTGTCCCGCCACGCAGCATGAATTTCAAAACAAATCGTCGGCGCCGGTGCGGCAAATCCCAGCACTCCGCCGCTGGCGCCGGCTTGCAATGAATCCAGCAACGTATGGGCTGCGCCTACCAGCACCTGGAATCCCACTTCCTTCTTGCGCGTCTTCAGCTTGGGCCGGGCCGCTACGGCAACATCGCTTCCGCCAAGTTGGCTAACATTCACCAGTTGACCGCCATCTTCCCCCGCCGACGCAGACAGCATACGCGCCGTGACAGCCTGTTGGACCTCAGTCACCGTCGCCAGCCTTTTGATGTGCCGCGTGGCCGTTACCATGGCTGCCACCTTCTCTACGTTCCCACTCGATTCCTTGATGCCGATGATGTTCGGATGCTCCGCCAGGGCCACAATCACCTCCAGCGGCAGGTCATACGCGGTAAAGGGAGGGACAGTATAAAGCAGCACTGGCAGTGGCGACCGGTCCGCCACCGTACGATAAAACGCCAAAAGCGCTTCCGGCTTCATTTGCGGCCGATAAAAATGGGGGGTACGCACCAGCGCCACATCGTATTTTAAGCTGGCGGCATATTCCGTGAGCCGCAGCGTCTCCTGCACGGATTCCGCGCCCGTTCCAGCGATCAATACCTTTTCCGGCGACGCCACCTCGACGGTCACCCGCAGCACTTCGCGGCGCTCCTCATCGCTCAGCATCACTGCCTCGCCCGTGGAACCCAGCACCACCATGCCGGCGATCGGCGTCCGCGAATAGCGGTCGATATTATGCTCAATTTTCTTGTAGTACACCGCCCCTTCGGGATAGAAGGGCGTGGTTACTGCGGGAAATATTCCTTGCAGCAGCATGGAGATATTTTATATACAAACCCTCACTGCTCAGCCAAGCCATTTCATTGTGCAATGTTCAAAAGAAAAGCCCTGCGCTCAGGCACAAGGCTTTTTCTTCGTTAGAAAGATAATTAAATGGCTGTCGCCAGCGGAGTGTGCCCTTGCATTTGCAGGGCTCCCAGGCGTGAAACATTGTCCCGCAGCGATTGGTATCTCGGTTCCAACATGCCCGGGGTAAGCTGCAGTGACGGTATGGCATATTCCATCGCTAGCTTTCCCATCGCAACCAGGCATTGCAGCCTGATCTGCGTGGCCAGTTCCATCACCTGCGCGGCCGCCTGGGCCACTTCCGGCGTGGAACTCTGGCGCGCCGCTTCACCCATGTGCAGCACTGCGGAGGCATTAGCAGCGATCCGGGCCACATAGCGCGAGGTCACGCGGATACGCTGGCGCTTCAAGCGCGAAAACTTAGAGCGCGGCAGCTTTGTCCGCAAAAAGAGCTCGTCGTCCCGGTCCATCAGGGTGCGGAAGGCTTTAAGGTCGACCGGCCGCACCTGAACACCCTGTTTTCTGCGGCCACGTACCGCCATGTAAAACAACATGACGGCGCACAACGCAAGCGCAATAACGATTACAGTAATCATCTGCTTATTAGCTCCATCACTGCCTGATTCCACTGCTCCAGCTGTGCCCGCTTCGGCACGTCTGACATGCCGGTCACTCGTTCCGGCAGCAGGATATAGCCGATCCAGACCAGAACGCTGGCGTCATAAGACAACGCGCGCACTACATTGAATGTCGGGGTCGCCAGAATGCCGATGTGGGCCCGCATGGTGATGCTGACCAACTCCACCGTCGTAAATACTCCCAAACCCAAAGCGATCCCGAACAAATGTTGCCGCCAACCCAAACCAAAAGCCCGCGAAAACGAAAACAAGAAAATCACCAATCCCACCTGGGCAATACGTGTGGCCTGTTCCAATAGCACAAAGCCGGCCACGAATTTACTCCCCTCAATCGCGGTCTGGAAATACACCACGCCACAAGCCAGCAAGAGAAGGAAAATTACCGTAACTTCAAACGTTCTCCGAGCTAAGCGGTGCAAAGCCGGATAAGAGATCAAGAGCATCTTGAATATCTCATAAATCACCGCCAGGCCGAGAATGAAGCTGGTCGCTTCACAGACCCAGTACACATAGCTATACAGTTGCGGCGTTCCGCGTAGAGCGTAAGTCAATATGCTCTGCACCAGGCAGAACAGCGAGTACCCGGTAAAGACGGGGAACTGGCGCCACATTTTTTTTCCCAACAACACTGCCGACAACGCGGCCTGCAGGCCAATGCCTGCGAACCATAGACCGTAAATAAGCTGCCGGACCGACATAAGGTTCTGCCCTTGAAGAATACTGCTTTCGGAACCAGGCAACAACCGTTTTCTCGGCTCTATTCAAGCTCTCGACTAGTTACTGGCGTCACCCTTTTACCGAAGCTGGCAGTTGACCGGAGGAATACACATGGGGCCAGGGCCGTCAAATGCCTGCTTCACATCGCTGAAGGCGGTGTTCGCTGTAAGGGCCAATCCCGCAAATAGAACGATCCTCAAAGCTTTCTTCATAATCCAACTCTCCTTATTCAACCTAAGTGTCACAAATAAGATTCTTAGAGATGACCTGTATCCATAACAAAATACTGACATTGGTGGTGATTTCCGGATTTGGAACAAATTTTTCCCGAAATGGGAAAAGGAGGGAGCCAGCACGTATTCTATTAAATAAGAGGCCCTGAAGGTCAATGTTCATCGCTTACTTTAGGCCAATACACATTTGGTACTCTTGGGTTAAAGGCGACGTGATTTACGACCCTTTACGGGAGTCAAATGCGCCTCATAGGCGGCGAGTTCAGAGGGAAATGCCTTCATTGGCATGTTTTTCCCGTTGCTCCACAAGCGCTGCAGTGATGCGCAGGCGTGTCGATAAGAAATCTGGCGATCAAGGTAGGCTTTCCCGTGCTGGATTCTGGTTTTTGTAACCTGTGCGGTTGTTGTAAATGAGCTAAGGCCGCAGTTGAAACGCCCAAATTTATTACGAAAATGGAAATTGCTATCGCAATCCCGCCAATACCGGCTGTTCAGCCACCTCAAAAACGCGGATGCAGAGCGAGAAGAATTACTAAATTCCTTAACTTCGATACAATGAGCTTATGCTTTCATTTGTCGGGGCGTAGCGCAGCCTGGTAGCGCACCTGCCTTGGGCGCAGGGGGTCACAGGTTCAAATCCTGTCGCCCCGACCAATTCTTAAAATCAATAGCTTAGGCCGTTCAACGGAGAAATTATGCGGCCTTTGCATACCTGCTTTGAAACCTTCATCAAGGAAAAACGTTACCTAGAGAGTGTCACTCCACGGACAGAAGAATGGTATATCGGGAATCGTTTAAGTGGTTGGAAACCTACATCCCTTCTGCCTCGTTCTTTCTCCTCCCTAATTCTGTGGTCATAGACCGGTGCCTAAATGCCAGAATCGTACAATCTGGCTGACAAGGCAAATCAGGATTAGGGGTGAGAACGAGCGGACCAACTCAGAAGGAAAGACAAGTCCATACGACCTGGGTAGATCTAACTGAAAACATATTCGCGATACACGCTTCAGCTACCTGGAGAAAGGGGTGGGGTGTATCCATTTAAAGCCCCCGGAAAAATATTTTCAGCAGTTTTCCACAAATCTGTAAGGCATTGAAAACGCAAAGTTTCGCTGGGGGCGAAGGACAGAGGACGTTTGAGGCCGCAAAATGACATGTTTTAACGCGTGCTGGCGCCCATTTTCCCTATGCACAAGGCCGGGTGCAACTTTGCTCTATTCGGAGGTACTTGACACTTGGGAGTATGGCTGCATACTGGTTTTAGCTCACATTGATTAATTTTGGAGGTCAGTGTGAGTCCTTTACGAGCAAAGAAACTTATCATCGAATGGCTAGGCGTCGTCCTGATCTTGCTTCTCGCAATTAAAATTTGTCTTGAAGAATGGCATGCGCTGTTTCACTGATGTCAGGCAGCAGAACACGGTGGGGTGGCTCGGATTAAGAGCCTTTGCATTTGGAACACTCCTGAAGATGATTCGCTAGAGCCAAAGATGTTTTATTTGGTCTTCTCGTAAAGTTTCAAGTGTTGCTTCTAGGCTGCTTGTCAGGCGGCCTGAACAATATTCTTTTTTGAAATGTCGGTATTCGTTGCCGGCCCGCTCTGAGAAATAAAATTGGCAGCTGAAAATTCAGAATTCCCTTTAAGGTAATGTCCTAGCCACGCGGAATCCCATGATAATGTCGCGGTACTCGGCCGGGTTTCTCTCGCGCGTTGCCGAGCGGAGCAGCCACGCAGGGTACAACCACGACCCGCCCCGATCCACGCGCAGACAATCTTTGCCCGTTTCAACTGCCCGCCCTCCGCTCTGGGCACCGGCGTAACTCTCCGCATAACAATCCTCGGTCCATTGCCACACATTGCCCACCATATCGTAAAGGCCGAACGGGTTGGCGGGCTTGGTGCCCACTCGATGGGTCTGGCCTTGGGAGTTCTCCTTGTACCAGACATGCTCCGGTGCGGCAGCGGCATCATCACCCCACCAGAATCGCGTCTCCGAACCGGCACGCGCTGCATACTCCCATTCCGACTCAGTCGGCAGTCGATAGGGACCGTCACCCGCGGATTCGCCTGATCCCCTAACCTTGCGATTTATCCAGGAGATATAGGCTTGCGCATCGTGCCAGCTAATGCACACCACCGGATCCTGCGGCGTTTGACTGAAGCCGGGGTGCTGCCAGCTCAAGCCCGCTTCCTTCTTGGATGTGAAGCTGTCTCGACCGCATCCGTCGCCCACTGGATACCCCATCTCCTGAATGAAAGCTGCGTATTCTGCACGAGTCACATCGTGCTTGCCCAACGCGAACGCTCGCAGTGAAACTTTATGTTGCGGCGCTTCATCCGCAACCGACTCCAAATTGCCGCCGTTCTTCGCAACCCAAGACTTCTCCGCATCCGACGAACCCATGTTGAAATCACCTGCCGGTACAACCACCATGTCCGGGCACTCCAAGCAGTCGCGGAATACCGTGCCCGGCTTGCGCGCTGGATCTGCGCCACCCACTTTGTCCGACTGGCCGATAATCCGCTGCGCACTGTGGCGAATCTCGTCGCGTCTCGGTTCTGTATCGGACCATGAGGATAGAGGCGTCTTATGGGAGTCCAGCAAAGCCAATGCCTTCTCGGCATATTGGAGGGCAAGGTCCTTCTTTCCATCCGCCAAATAGGCGTCTGCTAGGTTGTAGTTAGCGTCAGCAGAGTCCGGATACGCCAAAAGATTGAGCTGGAAAATCTTAATCGAATTTTTGATGTCTCCGGCCCGCTGATAGTCCTCGCCGATGATGTCCACGGCAGCCTCCGGCCACAACTGCGCCTGCGGGTCTTTTTTGCGAGCTTCTACCAGTTGCTCCTTTACCTGCACCGCTCCGCCGGGAGTCTGAAGTTGGTTCAGGAGCGACGCCGCTGCCAGAGTGTCGGCTGGCGCGTGACCTGGCGTCTTGACTAATGTGGTGACAAACCATTGCACGATGATCCCGGGCAGCTCGGGGTGCACTTTGAAGATATCAGTTCCATGGCCACCGTGAGCCGGAACCCTTGCATCTGCATCGAACGTCTCGTACCAGAGCCATGGCGCATCCTCGCCAGCCGAGTAGTGCACCAGTTTCTTGCTGGGGCTGGATGCTGTCACATAAAGCAACTTCATCGCGTCTTGCGTTGGCGGATATTCGTCTTCGTCGGAAAACACGAACAGCTCGGGCAATTGCGATGCCTGATGCAAAAATTGAAGACCATCACGAAGAGTCTCACCCGACATCAAGACCAGCGACTTTACCTCCTCAGGATGCCGGCGCGCCGCCTCCACAGAGTAGAGAACGCCGAGCCAGCCTGCTCCACCGAGGCCAATGACCTGGGGGTCTACTCCAGGCTGCGACATCAAGAACGCCAGCGCCGCATCGACATCTTCAGGGAGGTGCTTGCGTTCAGCACGGCTCATCTTCTCCCAACGCGTCCCGCCGCTCTCGCCCAGCCCGCGCATATCCAGTGTGAGCGTGTTGATTCCCGCACTGGCCAGTTGGGCTGCCACCCCGTTCCACGATTTGCGGTCGCGGTTAACCTGATGCAGCAGCAACACTCCGGGCCCAGGCTTAGCCGCGGCGAAGTAAGTGGCCTTCAGTGGGGTGGCGTCAGACGCCTTAAGTTCAACTCCGCGTGGTAGCGGCTGCGATGTTTGCGCCCTCGCTGCTCCTACCGTGGCGAGAAGCTGCCAAGCTGCCAATATAGCGGCAAGCAGTTTCATCCGGGGCCTCCTAAGGAATTGCGTTGCCTCCGCGATAAACTCGCGGCCATCCCGTATGGGAATTTGCATAGCGCATCTGTCTATCTACTACTTATCACAGTTATGCTACTACATGATACGTTTGCCATGCAATTAGACGCCGCAGGGGCACGCCGGTGAGCGAGGACCATGCAGCGTCAGTGTTTGATCAAGAAACAGCAGGCCGTGTGCGCAACGGTTCCAAAGACGCTGCCCACGATCACAGCGGCGAACAACGAGGTCAGTAGAAGGCTTGCTGAGCGGTGTGCCGGTCGTGCCGACCCGGCGAGGCGCGCCAAGCGATGGCCCAGATGCGACGAGGCTGTCGCTCGGAGAAACATCGTTTCTTCCGGGACTGCAAGTTTGGCCAGCGCTCGAACCAGTGCTTGTCCCTGCGCACGCTGGACGACCGATTCATCGCAGGAGAGCTCGCGATAGAGCGCCATCCGCATTCCCGCGAGCCAGATGAGCGGATGGAACCACAACGCGCACAACGAAGCTTCGAAGAGCAGGCGGATCAAATTGTCGCGTCTTTTTGCGTGGGCCACTTCATGAAGCAGCACAGCGTTCAATTCTTGCCGGTTGAGTAATTGATCGATGCCGGTGGGAAGCAAGATACGCGGATGCAGGACACCGCCGACTGCGGGAGTTGGATGCCTGCTGTCGAAGCTCACAGGTATGCCATCGGCCACGAAGCTGGATGTCACATCATGGCGGTCGACAGGGACTTGAAGCGCGCGACGCTCCCTGCGCAAACGCGAGATCAATCGCACGAGCATGGTAAGCGCGCCCATTATCCATGTCACGGCAAGTACAAGGGCCATCCGACCTTGTGTCATGTCCCACACCGGCCCGCCAATAGCACCGAGCGGTGCGGCCCACTCCAAGTGCGGCGCCCAGAGCTTGTCGATCCCCGCGCCTACCGGCACCACGAAATTGAAAACCGCCGCAATCCAGATCCAATATTTTGTGGTGGCGCTTGCGCCCCGGATTGATGTCAGCAGCCACGCTGCAGCGGCGACAATTGATGCATATAGCAGGTGAACGCTGAAGTAGTACATTCCGCGTGCGATATGCTCATGCACGTCTGCCTCCATGAGTGTGGCCGCTCTTATCACTGCGTACCGCACTCTGCAATGCCTTCAGGTCCCGTAACGTGAGCGCCCCATTCTCGAGCAGGTTAGAGACAAGCAGACGGGGAGAACCGCCGAACAGATCGAGCAAATCGCGCACCAGCCTGCTGCGGTATTGGCTTTCACTGAGGGCTGGCTGAAAGAGCTGGGCATTACCAATCTTCTTTACTTTCCGCAGTGCGCCCTTCTCCTCCAGCCTATAGACGAGCGTTTGCACGGTCGTGTAAGCAACGCGTTCATCCTCGGGAAGGCTTTCCAGGATCTCGCGCACCGACGCGGTCCCCAGTTCCCAGTACTGCTCCAGAATGCGAGTTTCGGCTTTGGACAGACGCGGCTCTTTCATGATCTCCTACTCACCCCGGTAATGCTACTACAAGTGACGGCATCTTGGCTATCCTTCGTTTGCCAGGGCCGAGCAAGAAAACAGCAATTGGCCTTACCGGGTGATGATGCAGTTTCAAACTGCATCGCTACCCTTAGCCGTTTCAGCTTGACTTTTTCTGGTGCAGGTATATTGTTTCGGGGATTCGTGCCAAGCCCGTTGAACCACATAGGGAGGCCCATGATGGCAGCAACTTCGTATGTCCCATCTCCGGAGCTGAGTCTTGATGTAGAAAAGAATCCTGACGCAACCATCGTCCGTGGAACGGGCAAGATCACCCTGTCCAGCGCGGATTATTTCCAGGCAACAATCCGCCAGCTCATACCGGAAGCCAAGCGTATTGTGCTGGATTTGACTGCAGTTGAATACATTGACAGCACCGGCCTGGGCGCGCTGGTCAGCGTCTATATGGCCGCAGGCCGTGCCAATTGCGTGCTGGAGTTGTCCAATCCCAAGCAGCGCGTGCGCGACCTCCTGAATCTCACCAAACTCGCTTCAGTGTTTGAAGGACATCATTTCGGCGGGCTGTGAGGGCTGCTCTTCGGCCACGCTATCGCAAGCCGACCACGCGAAGAACACGTCCTGCATTGCGGCGCACGGCCAGCATTCCGGAAGCCAGAAACGGCATGGGATCGCTCCAGTTCCACCACGCATAGGATTTCGCCTGCGCTACACCGGCCACGAATTTACCAAAGCTGATCGGACGCTGGCGCTTAGTCTCCCGGTACCAGTTGCGATAGTTGTGATAACTCACCCATGTGATCCCATCGCGTTGCGTCGGAGTCTTAAGGGGGTTGATCATTGGTTTTCCCGGTCGATTACGGGCTAGGTCAACATAAGCCCGATACGCCAGATCGACCCCAGCATCGGCAAAGATGCCGTTGTACCAGGGCAGCCGCGTGTTCATCTCGATGAAATAGTATCCGCCATCTCTCTGGCGATATTTGAACTCGAGCGATCCCAGCCCGCGATAGCCGAGCGCGCGTACCAGCTTAAGCGCTTCCGCCGCCATTGCTTCATTGCGCTCAGTTTGCCCGTAACACATGCTGCCGTAGCCAGCCGGGTACTGCCGCAGCTTGCGCACTGTGGAATAGGTAGCCACCTCGCCGGCGCTGTTGACCAGCGCGGTGCACTGGAAGACCTGATCGTCGCCGCCCTCAATCAACTCCTGCATCAGCGTTGCGCCTTTGAGCTGCGGATATTTGGCGAAGAACGCCTGGGCCTCTGCGGCCGTTTGCGCGATCAGCACCTTCGCCGACTCCACGGGAAAGCCCGCAGTGTAGCGATGGATGGGCTTCACCAGGCAAGGATAGACAAAGTCCTGCGCCACCTGCGCCATATCGTCCTCAGGGCGCGTGATGTGTGTCCGCGGCACGCGCACGCCGGCCCGTTCACAGAACTGCACCATGCGCCCCTTGTCCACAATTGTCGTAAATATTTCCTGCGGGACCCAGTGAAAAAGGAATTTCTTCGCCAGCCGGTGCTGCTGGTTGGAGAGAAAACGCGCAAACCAATCGGAGGTAGCGAACAGAACCGGCTTGCCCTCAAAGTGCGCGCCCCATTCCAGTAATAGCTCGCACAAGACATCTTCATTGGCCACGCTATCGCCGGCGTAGGCGCGCGGCTGCGTGGGATCGTCGGGATAGATAAAACATTCGCGGACATACGCTGAGTAGCGCAGGGGACCGCGCAGGAGGTCATTCAACGCGTAAACCGGAACGCCAAGACGCCCTACGCTGCGTGCGATGCCATACGCGGAGACGTCAAGACCTTCCACAAACACAGGCGAAATGTCACGTGGATATGCCATGAGCGATTAGGAATCGCCTCCCGGCTCCTTATCGCTTCCCTGCGGTTTCGATTGCAGTTCCATCTCCGTGCTCTCATCTTCTTTGTGTCCCATCATCTGCCGAACCGCGTCCCGCGCGGAGATCCGGACCGCGTGGAGCAATGCGCCATACCAGCCACGGCGAAATATAAAGACGCGATAGTTGGTCCGGCGCGCCGAGGCCCAACGGCTTTCGTCCCAGGTGGCCGGGCCGACGAAATCAAACTCGCGCAGCCCGCGCTGCGGCGTTTCGTTCAGAATTTCATTCACCAGAAGTTGCCCCGGCCCGTAACGCCGGTAAGCCTCGTCGTAACCGGCCTTGGCTAGAAGATAACGCCCTTGAAAGTTGAAACCAAAATGCGCGGCAATCGGTTTCCCGCTCAACTCAAGAAAATCGAGTGAGAGATAGCCCTGGGCGGCCGCTGCCTCCGCCACCGCCGTATAAAACTGGAGCGTCCGCGGATCGCACCGGATGGCCGTGCCCTCCGTGCCTTTCCATCCCGAGCCTTCCAGCGCAAAGAAGCGCTCGAGAGCCCCGGCGTCCGCCGTGCCATAGTGCTTGAGCGTCAGCGTGCCTTGTTCCTCAAGCTGGCGGCGCGCACGCCTCAAATGCGAGCGAAACTTTGGACGCGTCCCGGCCATCCAGCCCGGCTGGTCTTTGGCCGGAGCACCGATCGGCAAGTAGAGTGTCTGCGAGGTGCGTTTGCGTGCGACCGGGAATCCATCAGCGTGGGCTAGCGCGGTCAGCCGGTGAATGCCATTGCCTTCCAGCACATTGAATACATCCAGCACGTTCCAGCCCGGAAGCTGCTTCAACGCTTGCCACAGCCCGCGCAACGCCGCTTCGCCTTCTTCGCCCGCACACAGAGACATTCCCAGGCGAAAGCAATGAATGTTGGCGGGAATGGACAATCGAACGGCGGGCATGCCGCCAAACCACGCGCGCTCGCGCATCAGGGGCAGCAAACCACGCAGTCGCTCGCCAGCCCACGCGGAGATCAGGGTGATGCCGGACTGCGGAGCAAATGATCTCAAATAAGCTTCAGTCCATTCCGGACGATAGAAGATTTCGTTGTCGCCGGGTTCATCGCAAAGACGGCGCCAATTGGGCGCCAAAGCATGCAAAAGCTCAGGGCCGCCGTGCTGTACACGAACGACAAACTTCTCTCCCGGAGTTTTTGTCTCGACCGCGATCATGGCGTAGCTCTAACTGGAATTTACCAGACCTGCTCAGAGAAGTGTTACCTCATCGCCCTCGCTGGCCGAAAAGCAAACCCGGCTACACTCAGCTATCCAAAGGTGCAAGAGATTTCACTGTTGTAGTATTGGCCATGCTGGCCCAAGACTACTGACTGAAATGGAGGAATCCATGGCCGAACGTATTCAGCTTTCCCGCATTACCGCCGTTATGCTGGGCGTGCGCGACCTACCTCTGTCGCTCGAATTCTATACAGGGAAACTGGGGCTTACGCTAATCATGCAGGAGCCTGCGCTGGCGCTATTGCAATGCGGCACCATGATGCTGGGGCTAAGCCGCGGTCACGCTACTATGGCTCCCCACATTGCAGGAGCCACTGAAGTGGTATTCGCCGTGGACAACGTTCGAGCCGCGAAAAAATCGCTATCCGGACAGGGCGTAACTTTCATCGGCGAGCCTCGCCAAGCCACACCCAGTGAGTGGGCGGCCCACTTCAAAGATCCTGACGGACATATTCTTTCTATATTTGGTCCTGAAGGCCAGGCTTGAGCTAGCGGTGTAGGAATTTGTGGCGGAAGTCAGGCCAGAATTCGTGGACCATATTCATGCCGGCATCGCGCAGCAGATTAAAGCTCACACAGCCGGTAAGAGGATGCAGTCCCTGGCGCTGGCCCGGAACATAAAGATCGCTCAAAGCGCGAGAAGCCATTGCGCCCAGTATCTTGGAGGAATTGAAGGCCTGTCCACCGCTGTCGGTCCGCGTGATCAGCACGCGGCTCATGGAATAAAGCGCGCGCTTCACAAAAGGTAGATCAGGATTGCGATAGTACCGTGGATCCTGTTTGAGGATGGCTGGCAGCAGAAATTTCTGAAAAAAGATATCGCTCTCACTGGTACCCAGTTCCGTGCCGTAATGCTGGCCCCACCCACGAAATCCGGTTTCATACTCAACGTTCCGGTCGCGGCGCTTTATGTGGTTGGCAACTACGTCAATGCCGGCATTCAGGAAGGTGCGCGGGGAATATGTGCTGTGGAGAAAAACGTCGAACTTCTCGCGGGCGGTCAGCGGTATCCAGTCCTGTAGCGAAGGGTAGGGGTTACCGTCAATGGCGCGTCTTACCCGGGCCTTGATCAGATTTTTCATCTGCTGCATGCGCGGCACCGACGCTGCCGGAGGCGTGCCGCTTACCGGAACCATCAGCAGTGCCGTTTGATCGGGATCAGACGGCGGCGTACCTTGGGCGAACATGCTACACGTCAGGACTGAAATCAGGCTGATTGTTAATAAGAAGCGCATATTCCTTTGCTGTTTACTGGTACTAAGGTAGGTTGCCGACCTTAATCAGTTAGAACTATGCGCCCTGGAGGTGGTTGCCGGGCTAAGACAAAATTGGCCCGGTTCGGCACCAAGATTTGGGCGAGAGTGCATTTCTGAGGGGATACCTGGCGTTCAATCCGAGCTGGATCCGGAGTGCCTGGCGCGCGCGGCCGAAAAAATTCATCTGCACCGTCGTGAGCGACCCCTTCCTAGACCAAGGCCAAAATTTCCTTTCGGCAGCGCTTGACATGCGATTGTCTGTTTTATATATTACCATTTGGTTATACAACCTATGAGTTATGGGAATCTAAACAATGGTCGGCTGGACGCGACGTTCGCGGCGCTGGCAGATCCCACGCGTCGGGCAATTCTGGCGCGGCTGGCGTCAGGTGAAGCGTCAGTGATGGAGCTGGCGGCGCCCTTCAAGATGACCCAGCCGGCGATCTCCAAGCACCTTAAAGTGCTGGAACGCGCAGGGCTGGTTTCATGTGGGCAGGATGCGCAGCGCCGGCCTCGCCGGCTTGAGGCTAAGCCGCTGGAAGAGGCCAATGAGTGGCTGGAGCGCTATCGCCAGATGTGGGAGGCCAACTTCCAACGCCTGGATGCTTTGCTTGCCGAGATGAAAGCCGGGGAGCGGAAATCCAAAACAAAGAAGCTACGCAACAAACGATAAGAGGAGATCCCGATGAAGAATTCCGAGACATTGAAAGTCAGCACGCCTACGGAGCGCGAAATTGTTGTGACGCGCGTGGTTGACGCGCCCCGCCACCTCGTCTTCGAGGCTTGGACCAACCCCAAGCATCTGCCACGGTGGCTGCTGGGCCCGGAAGGCTGGACCATGACAGTGTGCGAAGTCGACCTGCGTCCGGGTGGGAAGTGGCACTTCATGTGGCGCAAATCCGACGGTACCGAGATGGCAATGCACGGTGTATATAAAGAAGTTACCCCGCCGGAACGGCTGGTATCCATCGAGTCGTGGGGTGGCGACTGGCCGGAGACGGTGAACACGCTCACGCTCGCCGAAGAGCGCGGCAAGACAACGATTACGACGGCCATCCTCTACCCGTCACAAGAAGCCCGCGACTCGGCGCTCAAGACAGGAATGACGAAAGGCATGTCGATAAGCTTCGACCGGCTGGAAGAGTACCTGGCGAAGCAAGCGGCATAACTTTGAAGAATGGCACGCGCCGCGTTCCCAGGTTCCAGGACGCGGCGCTGCAGGATTTGTCGATCTCCGATCTACGGACAGACGGGAGATCCCATGTGCCCCCATCGTTCATAGCGACCACAGCCCTCTCCTGATTCAACCAATCCGTCGGATGAGTTGTGAACAATCTAAAACTTACAATTCCATAAATTCTAAGGGCGCTAGGATCTTCCATCTTGCTGCGATAAGGAGCGCAATGGGCCACCACACCTTCACATGGAACGATCGAGCCAGAGATAGCCCCCGGGCTCTCCGGGTCGCTCATCTTAAGGCCATTATTGAAAAATGCAGCGACCAGAACGAGGGCTTAAGAGCTACCACTCGGCGCCTACCGCGTAGTCATCGTCCTCGTCAGGAAATGGGCGGATCCCGAGTTGATGCCGAAAAAGTGCATCGAGTATTTGCGCGGCCTCTCGGGGAGTGGTTGCAGCAAGAGAGTAACGAGTATTCCCAGCTTCCGTTAGAGAACGACGATTGACTCCTGCCTGCGCAGTGACTTGAGCGAGGTTCAAGGGAACGCCAGTTTCTAGCACGTCGGACACGAGACGGATCTCCGCAACGTGGATACTCCCTGGAGACAAGCCCTCACCTTGTGCGCAAAATGTGATCCATCGGTTCCATTCGGGCAATGCCCGCAGACGGGAGATTGTTGCATCCATTGCGTCTAGTGCTGTGGCGTACTCACCCGTGGGGTGTTCCATGAAGGGCTCCTCGCTCATCTACACCTCATTTTCGAGACTTATCATGTCTTGCTCAAGGGATTGCTTCCAGTCGGGCTTGCTATCGATCCCTCCATTAAGATTTTAAGCGCAGAAGTAACTTACTCGGGTGGCTTTTTCTCAGGCTGTGGTTCACGTGGCTGTTCATATTGATGGCTCCTATTCGATGAGGGATCTTCAAACTGGTATTTATTCGGATCGTTCATTCTGTCGTTAAACTCTTTTTTGGCTTAATCCTTCCGCTTCTCTTTGTTGGGCCTCGCGCCACTGTTCGTTGCCTAGCGTGTGCCCCAAGTCGGGTTTTCCATCTATCGGTTCCTTCGTATTCGGATCTATCGGCTTACCATCGGCTGTTCGCTTGGCATTGGCTTCCGCTCCCTGGCGAGTAGCCTTCCTGACGTAAGGTCGTTTTAAACCGCCGCCTTTCTTTGGGCCTCCTCGAGTTTTTCTGTAAGGAATTGTTGTTGTTTTGGTTCTTATTATCCTGTTGTTGCGGAGGGCAAGAACATTGCTGTAGGCGTTCTCCCATGTATTGCAATATTGGATTCCCGCCAGA
>JBARMK010000112.1:0-10990 GCA_049802395.1 Candidatus Angelobacter sp. | reverse complement strand
GTATATGGCTTCCTGGGTCCATCGCCACATGAGTGTGGAACAGGTTTTTCGCGTAGCGGCTCTCAGCGTTTTTCTGATGTTTTTTGCCGTGCTGCTGTTCTTCAAAGAACCCCGGCGATCCGATGAGGTTCAAGCCAACAGCCTGAGTCAGGCAGCAAAGAACTTTGGCACAGTTCTGTCAAATCCCCGATTCATGCTGTTTTTACTGATCTTTTCCGGCTATTGGATTGTGTACTGGCAAGAGTTCATTATTTTGCCCCTCTACGTTCATGACTACATCAACCCCAACACTGATACAGAAATCATGTTGATCACCGGCCCCCTGCTGGTGATTGCCTTCACCATGTTACTCAACCTGGCCATGCAAAAGGTTGCACCATTCCGCGCCATAACACTTGGCACGCTGGTCTCTGCGGTCGCCTGGATACTTTTGATCGTGCATCCGTCGGTCGTAATGGCCTACGCAACCTTGTCGGTGGTGGCCATAGGAGAAATCATTCAGTCTCCGCGCTATTACGAATACATCTCCCGCCTGGCTCCTCCGGGACAGCAGGGCACCTACATGGGCTTTGCCTTTTTACCGATCGGCATCGGCTCACTGATCGCCGGATGGTTCGGCGGAAAGTTGATCCATCACTTCGGTGAAGTCAAACACAAGCCCGAACAGATGTGGTGGGCGGTGATTGGTGTCGGCGTGCTGACCGCTCTGCTGCTGTGGATTTACGACCAAACCTTGATGCCAAAGGAATTTGCAGCAAAAGATTAATCCGCATTCATGAAAAAGAATTGGGCAATCGTTTTCTTCTTTATCTTTTCAGGAACTGTATCCTCAAGGACTCTTCTTGCTCAATGCGAAAACGCTGGTACAACGGCCAAGACCACCAACTGCATGTCGAAAGCGTACGAAAAGGCGGATGTCGAGTTGAACCGTACTTACAAACTTGCATTCAAGGGTCTTGATCCCCAGCAAGCGGACAATTTGAAAAATGCGCAAAGAGCATGGATCACTTATCGTGATGCGCAATGTAATGCTGAATATGCCAAATAGGCTGGAGGGAGTGGAGGACCGGCGGCGCGTCTCGGATGTCTTGGGCGGTTAACCCGGCTCCGAACCAGAGAACTGCACAAGACCTACCGCTTTCAGTGAAAGCTATCTACGCTTAATATGCTCATCCTTCCACTCTGTGGTTAAATAGAAGAACCGACTATGGATTTGAAAGCCATTCAGTCAGCCTTGCATGAGCGCAATATCGATGCTTGGCTATTTTATGACCATCATCACCGCGATCCCATTGCTTACAAAGTGCTGGGCCTGCCCGAAGGGCAGATGGTTACGCGCCGCTGGTTTTACATTATCCCCCGCGAAGGCGAGCCGACGAAGCTGGTGCACCGGATTGAAGCCGGCCGCTTGGATTCTGTCCCCGGGGCCAAACGCGAATATTCTTCATGGCGCGAGCTCTGGGACAACCTGCAGGCCATGCTGGTCCGTCACCGGACGGTGGCCATGCAGTATTCGCCCAACAACCTGATTCCCTACATTGGCCTGGTGGACGCCGGTACAGTAGAGCTTGTCCGCAGCTTTGGCAAGGAGATTGTAAGCTCCGGCGACCTGGTGGCCAAGTTTGAAGCCGCCTGGAGCGAGGAGCAGATCGCCAGTCATTTTGCCGCGCGCGACGCCATTGACGCCATTGTCCCAGAATGCTTCAAAGAGATCGGTCGGCGCGTCCGCAACGGCGGAACAACGGAATATAAAATTCAGCAGTGGCTGGCCGAGGCGTTTCGTCGCGAGAGCCTGGTCACGGAAGACTTGCCGGTTGTGGCCGTAAATGCCAACAGCGGCGATCCTCATTACGGACCCAGCGCGGAAACTTCTTTGCCGATCAAGGCGGGCGATTTTGTGCTGCTGGATATATGGGCCAAAAAGAGCACACCGAACGCCGTCTATTACGACATTACGTGGACCGGCGTCATCGGCACGCCCTCAGAAAAGCAGGTTGAGATTTTCAACATTGTCAGCGGAGCGCGCGATGCAGGCGTAAAGAAAGTTATCGAGGCATTTGCCGGCAAGCGGCGGATCGCCGGCTGGGAAGTCGATCAGGTAACACGCGAGCACATCAGCAATGCCGGCTACGCGGAATATTTCACGCATCGTACCGGGCACTCCATTGGCATGAATGTTCATGGCAACGGCGCCAACATGGACAACCTGGAAACCAAGGATGACCGCGAAATTATTCCCAATACCTGCTTTTCCATTGAGCCGGGCATCTACCTGCCGGAGTTTGGCGTGCGCAGTGAGGTCAACGTGCTCACCCGCAATGGCACCGCGGAAGTAACAGGTAAAATACAAAACGAACTGGTCCTCATTTAATGGCAAAAACCGAGACAAGCACACCTGACGCCCAGACCAATGCCGCGTCCGTTCCTTTTACTCCCATAGCTGCCCTGGCGCCGGCTGTCGGCTGGCTGATTCCCGGGGCGGGCCACCTGATCCAGAGGCGCTGGATACGCGGCTTGTTGCTCATGTTTGCCGTGGTGGCCATGTTCGCCTTCGGCCTGGGTATGGAAGGAAAAATCTATAAGCCCAATACCGGCGACCTGCTAGACATCCTGGGCTTTATCGGCGATTTCGGCTCCGGATTGCTTTACATTCTGGGGCGGATTTTTGAATGGGGCGGCGCCAATATCACAACCGCCAACGCCGATTACGGAACAAAATTCATTGTGGTGGCCGGCTTGTTGAACATCATGGCTGCCGTTGACGCTTATCACATTGCCATCGGGAAGAAACAATGATTCTGGCCATGCAACTCTCGCACTTCACCGCCGCGGCGCTGTTTGCCTGCTTTTTCTCGATTGTCTTCGGCATTACCCAGCGCAACGCGCCCAATGAGATGATCAAGTACGGCGCATATTGCTTTGCCATGGCGATGGTTGGCATGTTTGTGGCCGGATGGTTGATGTGGCTGTTGCATCACTAGAAATTGGCAAATTACTCATTTACCAAATCTATTTTGGCTCTGTCCCGCCCTTGACCTCTCCGCCGTAAATGATCCGTGTCTTTGAACCAAAGCGTTTGTAGTTCGTGTACTTCACGATCTCCCGTATATGCACGTCGCCGCTGGAAAAATGCAGCTCATCGTCTGCCCGCGTGTACGTTGGAAACCAGTACTGGCCGTCCACCTGCTGGCGGTAGGTCACGAATTTAGGGGAGAGATTTTCCTCGTTTTTCTTGTGGATATCCGGCACGTTTTTCCCGCAGGTCTTCACAATCTGTAAATCGCGATTGTCCACCCAGATGCGTCCCTGGAAGTAGCGAGGACCGCCATTTTTATCCACCTTTTTCGGGGCCACCTCGAAAACGTATGTATCAAGTTCATCCACCCGCTGCTGGCCTTCATAATGAACGTTGTATTCGCCCAGGTCCTGGCTGGTCAGAACAAAGGGAAGCCGGTTGCGGAAATCGTCATAATCTTCTTTGGTGATCGAGATGCTTTTGAGCGTGTTCGGGGGCGCGTAGGTCACTTTCTCGATGCGCTGCCCTTTGTCGTCATAAAGAATATCGGTAGTCTCGCGGAACTCGCCATCCACGGTACCGCCATCCAGGGTTTGCACGATCACATCCTGGGTGTAGGCGTAGCGGTTGCGCGCATCTTTGAAGATGCCTTCCTTGCCGGCAAACTTTTGAATGATGTCCTCCGCGCTGATGCCCTGAGGCTGTGCGGGATTGAGCCGGCCATTGCCGTCTTCGCAATTGGTCTCGGCAGTAAGGGTCAGGGGCAGTAGCAGGACGAGCCACGGCAACAACACGCGTAATGATGCGACGCTAGGATGTTTCACTGGTTTTCCCTCTGCTCTATTACTTTTTTAGATGCAGAGCGGGCGGCCCCGGCAACTCGCGGATTTGTCGATTTACAAAACTAAACAGGGCCACCGCGGCGGATGGCCCGTTGGTACTAAGCGCGGAGGTAAGGAGTTTATTTCTTATCTGTAGGCTTATCGTCCTTGGGTTGGTCCTTTGCTTCGCCTTTAAAAATAATTTTAGTCTTGGAGCCAAATCGCTTGTAATTCGTTAGCTTGATAATTTCGCGCATGTGCACGTCGTTCATGCTGAAATGCAGCGTATCCTCCGCCCTGATGTAAGTGGGAAACCAATACACGCCGTCGATCTGCTCGCGGTAGGCCACGAACTTAGGCGAAAGGTTCTCCTGCACATTTTTTTTCTTTTTGGTAATCACGGTTTGTGGCACAGTCTGGCCACAGCTTTTCACGATCTGGAGATCGTGCGTGTCCACCCATATACGGCCCTGAAAATAGCGCTCCCCTTTGACGATTGTCTTGGGCGCGGCGTCAAAAACATAGGTATCAATTTCATCCACGTGTTGCTGGCCGACATAGAGCACGTTATATTGCGGCAGCTCGGCCGTCGTCATGATGAATGCCATCTTGTAGCGGAAATCCTCAAAGTCCTCTCGGCTCAGTTCTAGCTCGGTCAGGGTATTCTGCGGCGCAAAAGTGACGCTCTCAATGCGCTCTCCTTTATCGGTGTAGGTGATGTCCTGCACCAGGCGATACTCGCCTGACACCGTGTTGTTATCGAGCTGTTGGACGGTAATGTCCTGCGTGTAGGTGTAATTGTTGCGGGCTTGCTGAAAGACCGATTCCCTGGCGGCAAATTTCTCAATGATTTCCTGGACGGTCATCCCCTTGGGCTGGGCGGGATTGAGCGGGCCGCCGCCTTCATCGCAATTGGTATCGGCAAAAGAGACGGCGGGTGCGAGCAGGACAAATGACACCATAATGGCCCACAGGCCGGACTTGAAAACATTCATGAATCTGCCTCGGTAAGATCTCGAACGGAGATCGTGCGCGTCGCCGGCGCAACACCACCTATGGCCTGAAACCGGAAAAGGCTTTAAACTGGCGTGCTTTCCCTTAGGAGACCCGATGCGACGTTTCACGTTCTCAGCTCTTTTATTCTTGGCTATTTTACTCATTGGCTGGCCTTTTGGTCAGCTTTCCGTCCAGGCCGCGGGTAAAAAGCCATTCACGTTTGAAGACATGATGGCGCTTAAGCGGGTTGGCGGCCCCGTGATATCTCCTGATGGCAAGTGGGTGCTGTTTTCCGCCATAGAAGTTGATCTGAAGGCAAATAAAAAGACAACACACCTATGGGTGGTTCCACTGGAGGGTGGAGAAGCCAAGCAGCTTCCCGGCACCATCGCGGGTGAAACCGGTGGCCGATGGTCGCCTGATGGCAAGAGCTATCTGTATGTCAGCGCCATCGAAGGCGGCTCCCAGGTATGGGTCAACAGCTTTGACTCCGCTTCTGGAACCCCAGGGGGCACAGCCCGGAAAATCACCGGCATTTCCTCAGAAGCCGACGGCGCCATCTGGTCGCCCGACGGCAAGAACATTGTCTTTACCTCAGACGTTTATCCTGGCTGCCTGGATGACGCCTGCAACAAATTCAGTGACGAAGCTCAGGCCGCATCCAAAGTCAAAGCAATGGTCTTTGACCGATTGCTGTTCCGGCACTGGAATCACTTCACAATAAAAAAGCGCAGCCACCTTTTTGTTGTCTCTGCCGATGGCGGCGTGGCCAAAGATCTCACCCCCGGCGATCACGACGTTCCGCCCTTCAGCCTTGGGGGCCAGGATGCCTATGCGATTTCTCCCGACGGTCAAGAGGTAGCCTTTACCAGCAACTGGGACGAAGTCGGCGCCACCAGCACGAATAACGATATCTTTGTAGTGCCCATCACCGGCGGCGAGCCCAAGAAGCTCAGCACCAGCCCGGGCAGTGATTCCACTCCGCTCTATTCGCCCGACGGCAAGTGGCTCGCCTGGCGGATGCAGAAACGGCCTGGCTATGAGAGTGATCGCTTCCGCCTGGTGGTGTATGACCGCAAGTCCCATGAGATCAAGAACCTCACCGAAGGCTTTGACCATTGGGTGGAAACCATTGCCTGGTCACCCGATTCAAAAGCCATCTACTTCAACTCGGAGGATAAAGGAGAGTCGCCGCTTTACCGTCTCGATGTTCAGACTGCTGCCGCTGGGCCGGCTAGCGCGGACCTCGTAGGCGGGCACACCGTGCAGGAGATCGCGCGCGGCGTAAACGACGAAATTAGCGTCACGCCCGATGGCAAAACCCTCGTTTTCTCGCGTTTGTCCGTCCAGGCGCCGAGCGAAGTCTACAAATTAGACCTCGAGAGCAAGAAGGCCGAGCAGATCAGCCATATGAATGACGCTGCCCTGGCCAACATCATCATGCAGCCGGTGGAATCGTTCTGGTTTGCCGGCGCTGGTGGAACAAAGGTACAAGGATTCCTCGTCAAACCGCCTTACTTCGATCCCGCCAAGAAATATCCCGTCAAATTTCTGATCCACGGAGGTCCGCAGGGTCAATGGGGCGACGAATGGTCGTATCGCTGGAATGCCGAACTCTTTGCTGCCAACGGATATGTAGTTGTCATGATCAATCCGCGCGGAAGCACCGGCTATGGCCAGGCGTTCATCGATGGCATCAATAAAGACTGGGGCGGCAAGCCATACCTCGACCTGATGAGCGGCCTGGATTACGCGGAAAAAACTTTTCCCTATATCGACAAGGACCGCGAATGCGCGCTGGGCGCCAGCTATGGCGGTTACATGATCAACTGGATCCTTGGCCATACCACCCGCTTCAAATGCCTGGTATCGCATGACGTCATGTTCAACACCGAGTCGGCATACGGAAGCACGGAAGAGCTTTGGTTCCCGGAGTGGGAGTTTGGCGACACCCCATGGACCAATCGCGAAGGCTACCGCAAATGGTCACCGCATCTATTTGCGGCGCAGTTCAAGACGCCCACGCTGGTCGTCCATGGGCAGCTGGATTATCGGCTCGACATCTCTGAGGGCTTCCAGCTCTTTACTACTCTGCAAAGGCTGAAAATCCCGTCAAAAATGCTCTACTTCCCCGATGAAGGCCACTGGGTGCTGAAGCCGCAGAACAGCCAGCTCTGGTACACGACAGTGAACGGCTGGGTGGATTCTTATCTGAAACGCTAACTACGGACACATCGAGTACGTAGTCGGCTGAGGAAGTCTACGATGCCGGCAATTGGGATCTGGTGATCGCCGTGATCGGATGATGTTCAGCCCACATCAGTCCACGATTTCCCGATCACCGTATACCCCGATCTCAAAGGCCAAATGCTACAATCCAACCGTGTTGAGAAACTTGCTGACAATCGCAATTTTGCTCGCTGGGGCTGCGTGCGCCGCCCAGCAGGAACAGCCACCGGCCCCGCAAAAGCCAGAGAGTAAACCGCAGGTCAAGGTGAACTATCTGAATGTTTGCACTCCCGGCGCGGATGAGCAGGCAATCATGAAGAGCGTCCTGGCGACGGTCCAGGCGAAGCCAGAGTTCAGCACAGACTTTGAGCTTTCGCGCGGACGCACCACGCTGAAAGACGCCCCGGATGCAAGGTTTGTCCGCCTGCGCCGTGATTTCGCGACCGAGTCGCCGCTGATGACCGCGCAGTACTCTATGAGCACAGACTCCACCAATACCATTGAGCTTCTGGTGTTGCGCACCCGCGATCCCAAGGACTTTCTTGAGATTTCAATGGAAGACCGGGTTTCTGCGGGCGCCACCTCCCCGCTGGCAGTCCTGTCTGTGGATACGCCGGCAACCCGGGTAAGGATTGAGCGGCTTAACAAAAGTTCTGTGGCCCTGGCCCGCTGCCAGGAAACCGATCAGAGCGCCTATGAGTCATTCTTTAACCAAGCATCTGAGATCATGGCGCAGTACCGCGCAGCTATGGGGCTGCGCACGTCTTTCCGATCCGACATCGCCTGGCTCAACCCTTCTGCCGGTAAAGCCGGGGCAAAGAACTCCGGCACAAAGAATGGCAGCGCCACCTCCAAGCAGAAACCAGCTCCCCGGAAGCCCTGAAACTTAAATCGAAGGTTATGAATCTAATGGACGCTATGGAAAATTCCGTTCGCGATACCGTGGTCCTGGGGACAGGCTGTTCCGGCCTGACGGCCGCCATTTACGCCGCACGCGCCAACCTGCGCCCGCTGGTGATCGAAGGCCATGAGCCTGGAGGGCAGCTCTCACTCACCACGCTGGTGGAAAACTTTCCCGGCTTCCCTGAGGGGATACAGGGCCCGGAGCTGATTGACAACATGCGCAAGCAGACGGAGCGCTTCGGTACCGACTTTATGCCCGGCCACCTGGTCAAAGCTGACTTGGCAGAGCGCCCTTTCAAGCTCGATTTCGGCGGTGGCAAGATCGTCACCACGTGGACGTTGATCATCGCCAGCGGCGCTTCGGCACGCTGGTTGGGACTGCCCAACGAGCATGCGCTCATCGGCCGCGGCGTTTCATCGTGTGCCACTTGCGATGGCTTTTTTTTCAAAGGCAAGCCGATCACGGTAATCGGCGGCGGCGACTCCGCCATGGAAGAGGCGCTCTTCCTGAGCCGCTTTGCCACTAAGGTGACGATTATTCATCGCCGCGACCATTTCCGCGCCTCCAAAATCATGCTCGACCGCGCCCGCAAGCATGAAAAAATCGAGTTTCTCATCGACACGAAAGTCGAAGACGTTTACGACGTGAGTAAGAAAGAAGTCACAGCCTTGAAGCTGCACAATCTGAAGACGGGCAAAATCTGGGACTTCCCCACCAATGCCATGTTCCTGGGCATTGGCCACGAGCCCAACGCGAAAATGTTTAACGGCCAGCTGGATATGGACGATGACGGCTACCTGAAGACCCATGACTTCGTCATGACCCGTGTGCCCGGCGTCTTTGCGTGCGGTGACGTACAGGACCGCCGCTATCGCCAGGCGATCACCGCCGCCGGATCAGGCTGCGCTGCGGCCATGGAAGCGGAGAAGTTTCTGGAAGAGCATGGAAGATAAACCCGGCTGGAATTGCGAACATATTTGTTCGTGTTTCCCCTGTACGTGACGCAGTTCACTTCAGCGATCCTTGCGATAAAGAAGATCGCGGATCGCTTGTCTCCTGGCCTCATTCACTTCGCTCTCGCTCTTGCGCTCATCGGCGCCCATGCGGCGCTTAGTCTCGGGATCGCTGGCTTCGGGAGTACTGCACTCCGGGCAACGGTTGGCGAAACCGGGTTTATCGGGCTTCAGCTCAAACTCTTCTGCGCAAATAGCACAAACCTTGATGGGGAAAGGCATTCAGTCTCCATGGTAAATCGAGTGGCATCATGGCTTAGCTTATTGACATAATGATGCACCGAGGGTCTCAAAAGCTCGCTCAATGCTGCATCTTATGTTACAAAAATATGTTTGCCTCTAATGACTAATCCTCGCTGCGCTGGGGCCTTGTGTTAAGGGCCGCCTTCATTTCCCTTTCTGAAAGCCAGTCTCTGCGCTCGGCAGCGGAGAAAACGTGGATCGGCCAGCGGCTTTCCCGCCGCTTCGTAGCCGGAACCACGGTTGAAGACGCGCTCGCCACGACGAAGGCCATGAATCAGATGGATCTGAGTGTCAGCGTCGATAACCTGGGTGAAAATGTAACCAATGCCGATGAGGCCCGGCATAGTGCGCATCTCTATCATCAGATGCTGGACGCGATCCACGCGCAGGGGCTCCATGCCAACGTCAGCCTCAAGCTCACGCATATGGGTCTGGACGTAGACGAAAGCATGGCCTATGAGGTCGCCTCCGGCGTGGTGCAGCATGCGGCGCGCATCAATAATTTTGTGCGTATCGACATGGAAGGCTCGCTCTATACCCAGCGCACGCTCGACTTTGTCCATCGCCTGCACCGCCAGCCGGAAAACGGCGGGCACGTGGGGGCGGTGATCCAGTCTTATCTTTTCCGCAGCGAGAAAGACGTCGAAGCCCTGCTGGCAGACCACATCCGCATACGGCTGTGCAAAGGCGCCTATAAAGAGCCGCCGGAGATTGCGTTTCCGAAGAAAGCCGATGTGGACGCGAACTACGTCCGGTTGATGAAGATGCTACTGAAGAGCGGCGTCTATCATGGGATTGCCACGCATGACGAGAACATGATCCGCGCGACCATCGAGTTCGCGCAGAAAGAAAAAACCCCGGCATCGGCATTTGAGTTCCAAATGCTCTACGGCGTGCGCCGCGACTTGCAGCAGAAGCTGGTGAAAGAAGGCTGGCGCTGCCGGGTTTACATCCCTTTCGGAACGGAGTGGTATCCCTACCTGATGCGGCGGCTGGCCGAGCGTCCGGCAAATGCGATTTTCATTTTGAAGAATTTGTTTCGGTAGTTTCTTCCGCAGATTTACGCAGATACGGATCTGGCCGGAACCAACGCGAAAAAGCGCGAATCTATCTTCCGGAACCTTTAGACCTTCTTTCTCAGCTCAGCCAGGGAATACCGTGTGCCACGCCAGGTAATGGCTCCGTTGCGGATGGCGGCATACGCGGATCTAAGCACGGCGACCACAAACACAATCGCGCCGAACGGGCAGGTGAGGAAAAGCCACGGAGAGCCAGAAGCATAGCGTCCGGAAAGCGTGTACCCCAGCGCGATCATAGCTACGGCCACAGCAAATCCCGCGCGCGACCACCCGGGAGCCAGCAACAGGCCGACGAAGGGCCACACGCAAAGAAAGCACACCATCGCGCAGACCGCCAAAACCAGGCTCATACGAAATTGCAGAAAGGCAAACAGATTTTTCTCCAGGTTGCGGACCACTCCAAAGGCCCCGACCGCCCATCGCAAGGTGACCAGATCGCGGCCGAAGACAACATCCTGACGCAGGCCTGCTTTCTTGATGGACTCACCGAGCTTAAGATCGTCCACCACTTCCAGGCGCAGCTTTTCATAGGTACCAATGGTGTCGTACACGGAGCGGCGAATCAGGTTGAAAGCGCCCACGCCGATGTGGTCTCGCGCTTTGGGATCGCGAATCTTCCATGGCCGCATGGCAAATGTGGCCATGACCTGGGGAAAAGAAATCATCATCTGCTCACCCAGGGTCTTCAT
>JBARMK010000111.1:0-10234 GCA_049802395.1 Candidatus Angelobacter sp. | reverse complement strand
GTGTTTGTGAGTTACTCGGCGTTTGATGTCCCGTCGGCTGCTACATCAAGTGAAGGCCATGATGACCATGGCAGTGACCAGGATGATGACGATCGCCGTACAGGATCCAAAATCCTTTTTGCCCGCTCCGCCGATTGCGGCCAGACCTTCAGTCCACCAGTGAAACTGGCCGATGACTCCGTGGCGAACCAGGCTTCAGTAATCGCCGTGGATCCGAGCAGCGCGAACTTGACTGCTGCGCGGCTGTACGTGGTCTGGAGGCGCTTTGCTGACGCAAATCATCGCGGCGGCATTGTCATTGCCAAGTCAATAGATGGCGGCCAGACGTTCAGCCTTCCCAGGGATATCGTAACTTTCCCCTCGGCATGCTTTACCACGCCGGTCGGCGCGGGCTGTCCCATTGACCAGGGGCTGAGCGTTGCAACGCCGTTTGGCGGATCGTTCCGCAGCAATACCTACCCGACCACGGCAGTCGATGACAGCGGCCGCGTGTATGTGGCCTGGTCTCAGAGACAGGCGAATGGCGATGCACGCATTGTCATGTCGGTCTCCGCCGACGGTGTGACCTGGCCCGCAGCCGGAATACCGGTGGACCTGGGCTTGGTGCCGGATGATTTGGGAACGCCGTTTCCCAACTTGTCCAACCCTTCGCGCGGACACCAGCTCATGCCCTCACTCAGCTTTAATGCCGGCAAATTGATGCTCGCTTACTACGACCTGCGCCAAGACCACACGCTGGGAATCCTTACACCATCACCCGACCAGAAAAGTTATCTTGAGAGCCGCCAGCTTCTTGGAGAACTGGATCCCACAAGCGCGAGTTTCAACCTGGACGCGGTGTTCAACGCGTTTGTCAGCGATGGGCCTCTGACGGCGACGACCACACTGACGATACGTCGTCACACAATAGACATGGAAGGCGCACAGGCCAGCCCGTTGCCTGCGGGCATCCTGGTTGTGCCAAGCTTTACTTCGTTCCGCATTTCGCGCTACCAATTCGGGATCAATCCGTTTGATTCGCCGACCACGGTTGAGCAACTCCAGGTGAACACGCCCAACCTGCCGCTATTTGTGCAAGGCACGCAGCCATTTATCGGCGACTACATTGACGTTGCGGGTGCGCCGTCGTTTGTGTTCAGCAACGGCAAGTGGAACTTCAACACTGCGCCCAGCAGCAATCCGATATTCCACGCCGTGTGGACTGATAATCGCGATGTGCGTCCTCCGGCGGACGGCAACTGGACAAGTTATACGCCACCGTTCTCTACGTCGAACCCCACTACGGCGCACAGCAGCGTGTTTGATCCCACGCAAACGGTTCCCGGCTGCACGGACGACAACCACAGCGGGATGCGCAACCAGAACATTTACACCGCGCGTGTGGCGCCTGGAATTTACGTTGCCGCGCCGGGCAATTCCAAGCGGCTGGGATTCATTCCTAATACAACTACGCTGCTGGAACGCATGTTCGCCGTGACGGTGCTGAACACCACACCGCTGGAGAAAAGCTTCCGCATTACAATCGCCAACCAGCCGCTACTGGCGGATGGAGCCATTGATCTTGCTGGCTCTGCATCTTTACAACAGTTTGGCCCTCTGCAAACCACGGAAGACGTAATTATCTCCGGCGGAGCAGGCGTGTCGCGACCGGTCTTTGTGCAGTCCGCAAACCCCACCGCAAGCGTTACGGTAAATGTTCAGGAAATCACTGCGCCGGGAGGAACACTGGTTAGCGGCGGCCTGCAGGCCAGCACGACTTTGAATCCTGATCCGACCGCACCGCAGATTATCGACCCGGATACGCCGGCAATTCTCAATCCGGCGATTCTCAACGCTGAGGTTTACAATCCGGCGATCCTTAATCCCGCAATTCTCAACCCGGCGATTCTGAATCCCGCCATCCTAAACCCGGCGATCTTGAATCCGGCGATCCTCAATCCGGCGATTCTCAACCCTGCCGTCTCGGCAGCATTGAATCCTGCGATTCTGAATCCGGCCATCCTGAACCCGGCGATTCTGAATCCAGCCATCCTGAATCCGGCTCTGGCCGAACAGACAGTCACTGACGCCACCTATACCATCGTCAACAACGGCAATACCGTGGGCTCATACGCAGTCAAGCTGTTCGGCACCCAGCCGGCCGGAACAACGCTGCAGTTGATCCTGAGCAAAACATATCTCACGCCGACCTCACAGAATTGCCAGCTTGCTTCGCAAAGTCAGAACACGGTGCAGGTAAGCATTCCTGATCCGGTGATTGAAAGTGCGGCCACGCTGGGCGATCCGGAACTTCCAAACTCCAGCACCAAGAATGCAACCATTAACCTGCGGCCGGGAGAAACTGCTCTGGTGACTTTGCGCGCAAACGTTACCAGCACTGCCGCGCTGCAGGACATCGTGAACAATGTGGCGCCAGTAGTGGTTTCGCACGCGGCGAATACGGGCGCCACCACTCCTCCCGCGACGCTGGCCATCACGACAACCAATGGCACTTTGAACGCCGGAATTCAGGGCGTGGGTTATTCCACAACCCTGACCTCTTTCGGCGGCAACGCACCCGTGGTATGGGCTGTGCAAAGCGGAAGTCTTCCGCCCGGTCTCACGTTGGATCCACTGACCGGAATTATCTCCGGCACACCGACATCATCTGGCACATTCAGCTTCTCCGTGTCGCTCACCGATTCTTCAGCACCCACGCCAACCGTCGCGATCCGCGCACTAACACTCACGATTGCCGTTCCGCTGGTGATCACTGCGACTTCGCTCAATGATGGAGTTATCGGCATCGCTTATAGCCAAACTCTCACCGCAACCGGTGGCAACCTGAATTACACCTGGAGTCTGGCTTCAGGAGCGCTGCCCGCAGGACTGAACCTGAGCCCTGCCGGAGTGATTAGTGGGACGCCTATCTCCTCAGGGAACTCGAGTTTCATCGTGCAGGTACAAGACACAGGTACGCCGCAGCAGACAAAAACGCAAGCACTGACGATTCGCATTGCCGCACCACTGCTTGTGAGCAACACCGTTAATCTTGCGCCAGCCAACCTGGGCGTAGCGTACAGTCAGACCCTCACCGCGAGCGGGGGTATAGCACCGCTGACGTGGACGCTTGCGGCAGCCTCGTCGCCGTTGCCACCTGGTTTGAATCTAAGCAGCACAGGAGTGATCAGCGGCACGCCTTCTGCGGTTGGAACGTTCTCCTTCGCCGTGCAGGTGGTTGACTCGTCGACACCTAAGCAATCCGCGATCAAGTCATTCAGTATCACGGTCACGGTGGCTTACACCGTGAGTTTCTACGTGCAGCCGACGACCGTACACGTAAACAGAGAGATTGAGCCCGACGTAAAGGTGAAAGTGGTTGACGGGGCAGGGAAGCCTGTAGCGGGAGTAAAGGTGACGCTTAGCATCGCGGTCAATCCCGGAGGCGCCGCGCTCCTCTATCCCACAGCGATAACCGGCTATGACGGCATCGCATCATTCGATGTGGTCTTGAACAAGACTGGTGTTGGATACAAATTGCAGGCGAGCACGAACCTCACGGGAGCTGGAACAGCAATCTCCAACGCCTTCAATGTAATCAAGTAGAGCGGGGGAGCAGAGAGAGCGCAGAACAGGTTGGGAGTGTTGGCCGCCTCTTAATCGATGGCCGGACGGCTTAGAAGTTAATGTGCTGCGCCCTGGGAAATTAGTGCGTTTGCACCCGGCGACGGGCGTCATTTGCAAGCTCACTGGCTCCGTCTGGTTGCAGCTTGATAAAGGTCCGATAGCTCTCTTCCGCTGCCGGACTCTTCAGCCCTTCTTGCGCGCGGCCAAGATAGTAATAAATTGGCGGCATCAAGCGGAAGGTAGGCACATCATCCAGGAAAACCGCACTGGCCTCGCCACGGCGCTTCAGACATAACTCGAATTCGGAGTCGGATTCAGTGAATGAACCGTTTTGCAGATATGCTTTCCCGAGATAGAAGTGGCCAAGCCATGTGTTAGAAATTTTCTGTGCCTTTTGAAACGCCTGTATCGCATCCTTTATCTGGTTCTTTTTGAGAGCCATATCCCCCTGAAGCAGAAGGCCGTAGATCTGCGGCTCTGGTTCAATGCGCGAGGAAAGCTGGGTCACCAGCTTGCCGGCTTTTCCCAGATCGCTCACCGAGACATAAAGGTCTCCAGCGGCCATCAGCGTACTCGGATCGGGGTTGAGTTTCACTGCTTGATCGATGGCAGCGCTTGCTTTGTTCTTATCGCCTTGTGAAAGGTAGGCCTGCGCCAACGCGATCGACTTGGTTGCTGCGCTGCCTTGATCCTTTGCTGCAATATCTGCGGCAACACCTTTTTGCAGAAGCGCGATCGCTTCGGAGTTCTTTCCCTGATAGACAGCAAGATCAGCGAGTCCAATGTTTGCCATCGAAGCGCCACGAGCGCTGAGAGTCTCCAGCCTTTTGTAGGTGGCCGCAGCATTGTTCAATTCGTCCAACCCGGTCTGGGCCATAGCCAGAGCGCCAAGTGCGTCGATATAAGCGGGGTCCTGCTGCAAGACTTCCTGTGCTGCCTTGGCGCCAGCAGTATAATCGCCGGCATAAACCGAGTACAGCGCATAATTGTTGCGTTGCACCAGCGCTTTGGGCGAGAAGTCTGCCGCATGCCGCCCAGCTTCCATTGCTTTGGCCATGTCGCGTGTGTAGAAGTATGCCAATGCGAGGTTGGGAGCACCCACGGCGTCGGCTGGATACTGGTGCACAAGCGCATCGTATTCTTCAATCGCTTTTTCCGGCTGGCGGGTCATCAGGTAATAGCCACCTCGAGTGCGGTATTTTTCCCGGTCCGTCATGCGGTCAATGTGTGCCATCGCACCCTGATAATATTTTTCCGAATCAGCTTTGCGACCCATGTTGGCGCTCATCACTGCCATTCCGGCATAAGCGCGACCCATATTTGGATCGAGTTCCGCTGCCTTTAAGTAGTGTTTCAGCCCCTCTTCCCACTTGCCCGCAAATTGCAGGTTCTGTCCCAGAGCGTACTCATGCACGGCATCGAGCGAACTTGAGGTAACCGTCTCCTCTTGCTGCTTTGTGACGGAGTCCGGGGTGGTGTCGCCCAGAAGCCGGCGAATCTTTCCGGCCAGATCTGCCACAGCCTGCAGGACTCCGGATTTTGGTACTACGCCAGTGGAAGCCGTACCGAGCGTTGTTGCATTCACTGGATCCACAGCCTTGCACTCGATCTTGTATCCATCGCCTTCTTTGTGGACGGCGCCGCTGATCACAACATTCACACCTTCGCGAACAGCCACCAGGCTTGCATTGCTTTCACCCAGCGCTGTCTCTCCAGGCTTGATCTGTGCCAGAGTCTTGTGCGCCTGGACGCGATTGTAGGCGCTAATGAATGGAGCTCCCTCAAGCGCCAGATTAAAGCTCGATTCCAAAGTCCCATCGAAAACGGAATCTGCTGTGGCATTGTCAAAATCAGCCAGAAGCACTTTGATTGAAGTGGTGGCCGCCTGGGGTGTCGGTGGCTTGGAAAATCTGAACCAGCCTAAAGTTACGCCTGCCGTGATTGCCAGGGCAAGGCTTCCAATCGCGATCCACATCCAAAGCTTTCCGTGCGCGGCCACGCCGGCTGGAAAGACTGAAGCCGGACGTTTCCCGCGCAGTGAATCCAGATCGGCGATTAACTCTTCCATATTCTGGTATCGTTGTCTGGGATTCCGTTCCAGGCATTTGGAGATAATCGCACTCACGGATTGCGGTATGCTTGGGTCGATAGTCGAAGGCGGAACAGCGGCTTCCTGAGTTCGCTTAAGCAAGCTCGCCAGCGGTGTTTCCGCCTGATAGGGAAGCTGGCCCGTAATCATCTGGTACAAAATCAAGCCGACAGTGAAGACGTCAGACCGGGCATCAATCCTTTCACCCTTCCCCTGCTCGGGCGACATGTATTGGAGCGTGCCAAGCACAGCACCAGCTTGCGTTTTACCTTCTCCGGTTTCAACGTGCGCCACACCAAAATCCATCACCACCACACGGCCCTGGCGGTCGATCATGATATTGCTGGGCTTCAAATCGCGATGAATTACGCCTTCACTGTGCGCAGCCGCCAACCCGCTGCACGCCTGCTGAATAATGTCGAGCGCCTCAGGACAGGGAAGTTTGCCTTTGTCCAATAGAAGGCTGCCGAGGTCGTGTCCCTCGACATACTCCATGGTGATGAACCTCAGACCGCCCGACTCCCTTACGTCAAAGATGCGAATCACATTTTTGTGCGCAATCTGGCGGGTCAGCAACAGTTCCTGCGTGAACCGGTGGATTACTTCAGGATTGCTAGCCAGGTCCGGGCGAATGCACTTTAACGCGATGATTCGATCGATGTCGCGATCATGTGCCTTATAAACGGCGCCCATGCCGCCCACACCGAGAATCTCATTGATCTCGAAGCGTCCGCCAATCAATTGGCCGGGTTGCAGAATCGCATCCAGGTGTAGAGACACAGGTATGGGGGCTGCTGCAGGAGCGGCGCCAGCCGCGCCAGTTACCCGAGTATTGCCAATTGTCAAGGCGTCGGAAAACCGCCGCTCATCCTTAGGATCCATGGGCACTTCAGGTCTAAGACATTGAATTATTGAGCATGATACCCTTTGCGGGACGAAATGGACATACCTTTAAAGGCTTCATGGTCCATTTCGAGCGGTTTAGCACATCACGCTCCCAAAACTAGTGTGAATTCTTTTGTCCTTTATGACATTGCTATTCGAATTTGCCTGTACTCCTGAAAAGGTCAATAATAGCTCGCCACACCACTCATTGAAGCATCCCCTGGCTTCAAACGAAGGAGCACAACTGCGAAATGGCTATGGGTGCATCACCTCGCATCAGGGAAGCGGCAATCCTGATAAGCGGCGCCGGTCAGAGTCGCCGCATGACGGTTGGCCAATTCCCCTTTTCTCTGGGACGTTCCGAAGAATGTGACGCCACCATTCCCGACGCACGTATCTCGCGAGTCCACGCCCGCATTGAAATCGAAAACAATGAATATTTCGTCACGGATGCGGGAAGCCGCCATGGGACCTTCGTGAATGGCGAACGCTGCCGGCGCACGCCACTGAAGAACAACGATGAGATCAGGTTGGGAGACGGTGTGCGAATCGTTTTTCTTTGTGGCGAGGCCGCCGGCAGTGGCACTAACGTGCTGCTCACCCGCCTTACCTCCAATACTGACAGCTCCGACCTGGAAAAGCTCCGGCTCTTTCTCGAAGCGGCCCGGAGTCTGAGCAGCGGAGTGGTGGTGGACGATGTGCTGCGCAATATGCTGGGTTATGCGCTGAAAATCACCAAGGCTGAACGCGGATTTGTGTACCTGAAAGATAAAACGGGCCAGCCCACTCTGGTTTGCGGTTTGGACAGCGCCGGTATGCCTCTTTCTCATGATGCCAAAGTTTCGCATTCAGTAGTGCATGAAGCCATGGTCACGGCAGCTGAATTCATTACTGGTGACGCCACGCGCCAGAGCGATCTGGCAGACCGGCAGAGCATTGTTCTGAACGACCTGAGGACTGTGATCGCGATCCCGCTGCGCGTACGTCACGCTGTTGCAAATTCTCGGGCTACGCCTGAGGTGGAGGGCGTCCTTTATCTCGATAGCCGCTCCATTTCGCGAAGCATTTCCGGGGTTGGTCATGACGTACTGCGCGCTCTAGCCAGTGAGTCCGCGGCCGTATTGGAGAGCGCAAAGCTGGTGGCGGCCGAGCAGGCCGCGCTGCAGTACCGCAAGGAAATGGAAATTGCAGCATCCATCCAGCGAAGCCTGATCTCCATGACGGAAGTGCAGAGCGACTTTGCCCGTGTGATTGGCCAAAGCATTCCATGCCGCGAGGTCGGCGGAGATTTTTTTGATGTAGACGTTTCGCCAGACGCAGTAACGGTAATTGTCGCCGACGTATCCGGAAAAGGTATTTCCGCCGCGCTTCTGGCCTCCGTAATCCACGGAATGTTTTATTCCCAGATTTCGAGCGGCGCCAGCCTGGTGAATGCAATTGCCTCTATCAACAGGTTCCTGTGCTCACGGGTTGCCGGTCAGAAATACGCGACACTTCTCGCGGCCCAGCTCCGGAGGGACGGCACCCTGCATATCGTGAACTGCGGCCATGTTCCGGCAATCATTCTTGAGCAGGGCTCTGTGACCCAGGTGAGCGACGGTGATTGCCCGGTAGGTTTGATCGATAGCGTGGATTTCCACGTGATCGAACGGTACTTTCCTGTTGGTTCTCGTGCGTGCATTATTACTGACGGCATCAGCGAAACTGAAAATACTGCTGGCGAGGAGTTTGGCACAAGCAAAGTTGAAGAATGCCTCTTAGAAGCAGACCCGGTAGGCAGCATTATGAACGTGGTCTCCTCTTTTTCAGGTGGGCAGGAGGCTCAGGACGATCGGACCGTAGTAATTCTCGAGAGAACGCGCTGACAAGCGGTCTCGAAGACTACACAACTAAGGTTTTCCGGCACACGTTCTCAACTTTGATCAAGTCGTTGGGCGTGGACACGAAGGTCGTGCAGGAACTCCTGCGGCATGCGTCTTTCAAAACAACGATGGACCGGCTACACGCAGGCATTGGATCATGCGAACGGGTAAGGTTGGACACGCATGATTTTGATTATTGTTGTGGAGTGTTGTGGGAATTACGGTCAGGACGCCGCTAACGTCTTGATTTCTTTGGCGTCCCCGACGGGAGAATTTTGAACCAAATTGCCAGGGCGAGGACACTTCTGGTGAGTTTGGCGAGGAGTGTAGCAAGTGGCCAGCCCTGACGTGCGTAATTGGTGCGTTCTGGTTAGCCAAGAGCGCGAAGCGCGGCGATCCTCGCTTGATATATGCTGTAGCCTTTTGGCGTAAGCTCGTACAGATTTACGCTCGGAGCGGGTTGAATCACTGAGCCTTCAGCCCTCAGTTGTGCCATGCACTCACGCAAGGGCTCGTACTCCGTTGCTGATTCCGGTTCAATCGGCTGCCAACTGCGATTTCCCGCTTCGTACAAATCTGCGAGAGCACGGAGAACGCTATCCAATATTTTGTTCTGATTCATAGCACCAGTCTAATTTGATGTACGGTTCAATTTGGCAGAGAACGGCGTGTACTCTCTTTATTCCTTCAGCACACGTTTGTTGGCGTACCCGGTTAGACTCAGATTTTACCCACAAAGAGGAGGCACAGGGATGTGTGAAGGAACTCCGATGAGTCTTGATGAACTCAAGGAAGCGGCCTTATCAGCAGGATATACTCGAATCCAGCGGGAAAGGGAGAATGCTCCCATCGTGGATTTGAGGACTTGGAACGGTTTTTCCTCCCATGTAATTGGTCAAATGTATGCCACGGTTGAATATTATTTAGAAGGAAACAGAATGTGCATTCACAAGACGTTAGAAAAAGAGGATCATTGGTATCTTCTCAGTTGACGCGGTACTCCCTGACGGCATTTGAACCTTTAGGAGAGGCGTACTCCGTACCGATGCTTCCCCGGCCATAAAGGGCAGTGCTTCCAGCTTCCCTGCTTACAATACACAATAGCTATTTGTTGGGCACACAGTAACAAACAATAAAACCCGCCTTTTGCGGCGGGTCTGTTTTTGGCTTTACGTCTGTGGATGAGTTAGCGTTTCTTGCTCTGTTTGGCGAGTTGTTTTCTTCGTTCTTCCGCGTGGATAAAAACATCGTCTGGGTCTCTGAGATACTTTTCCCACTTCTGTCGGATTTTGCCAAAGCGGTTCCAGTCTTCAAGTTCGATTGTTTCAAGTCTGCACGGGTGGACTGAGCTCAAGGGGGAAATCTCTACCGAAGATTATGAAGCGTTCAAGGCTGGCAGTCAGGATGAGCAGCAAAGAATCGAATCTCAGCTAAGTGCTCTTAATTCAGAGCAAAGCACGATGGAAGAGATGCTGAAACAGGCCGAGGCTCAAGCTGTCGATCTGGTAGGAGCATGGGAGCAAAGCAACGTGAACCAGCGCCAGGAGCTTGCAAGATCATTTTTTCCTGAAGGGCTGGTGTTCAGTCACAAAAAAGCCTTCTTTGAACCGGGTAACACTGTGATAACAGAGATGGCTGTGCGCTTTTTAGATGATATCCGTAACATTGGCGTCCCCGACGGGATTTGAACCCGTGTTACCGCCGTGAAAGGGCGATGTCCTAGGCCGGGCTAGACGACGGGGACGCGTGCAGGTGGGAGCGCGTTTCAAACTGCCCCTTGATACTAGCAGCG
>JBARMK010000110.1:0-8055 GCA_049802395.1 Candidatus Angelobacter sp. | reverse complement strand
CCCACAGCATGTACGGGCGTGTTATTCACGTTGGAAAA
The DNA here is from genome assembly GCA_049802395.1 of Candidatus Angelobacter sp. GTDB lineage: Bacteria > Acidobacteriota > Terriglobia > Terriglobales > Acidobacteriaceae > Angelobacter. The sequence continues at coordinate 8,017 of JBARMK010000110.1, read as the reverse complement.
AGGTTGGAAACTATTGGGAATAAAGCCCTTGGTACTGCTGTTTTGCTCGTAAGAGAAGCGATAAAACATGTGCGCGGTGTCGGAGATTTTCCAGTCCAGTTTGGCTATCCCTTCGGTATCGCGGAACGGTGAATTAAAACTTCCATTCAGGCCGGAGAAAGCCGATCCATTGATGACAGGCGCGCTCGCGTCCTGCTTTAGCCGTTCTGCATCCAGAAAGAAAAAGACCCTGTCTTTAAGAATGGGACCGCCAAAGCTGCCGCCAAAGTTATTGCGTTGGAAATAAAGATCGGAAGGGGCGCTCTTCGCAGCCAAAGTGTGGTCGCGGAACAACCCGAACGCTCCACCGTGCCACTTGTTCGAACCGGACTTGGTCACCACGTTTACCGCGCCGGAAGACGTAAGCTCAGTGGAGAGATCCAGGGAAGATTGGCTGACCTGAAATTCCTCAATCGCGCTCGCGGGCAGGTTCTGCGTGGTCGTGCCCACCGTTTCATCGGAAATATCGATACCGTCCACCTCGATGCGAGCGGTGCGGCCGAAACGGCCCCCGAACGAAATCGAAGAAAAGCCATTTTTTGTGGGATCGAAATTGCCGCCGTCCTGGATTTGAACGCCCGGTTCAAGCTGGGCCAGATCAAGAAAGTTGCGACCATTGATAGGCAGGTTTTCAATCTGCTGGGTAGTGAGCACGCCCTGAACGGTTGCTTGCTCAGTATTTATGGTCACCGCTGATCCAGTCACCTCCACAACCTCTGAGGACTGGCCCAACGTCAGCTTTGCATTTCCGGAAGCTACGTTGCCCACTTGCACCGGAACTGTCAGTGCCTGCGTCTGAAAGCCCTTGGCTTCTATGCGTACCTCATAATCGCCGGGTATCAGCGCGCCCGAGGCGTAGGTCCCGCCAGAAGAACTGGTGAGCTTGCTTGCCTGTCCTGTCGCTTTGTTGGTGATGGTAACGGAAGCGTTAGGCACCACGGCGCCGTTTGGATCGGTGACCGTTCCCTGGATGCTTCCCGTTGCTACTGTGGATTGTGCCCCTGCGGGCAGCAGGCTAAAGGTTGTAAAGCCAATACATACGATGAGAACAAACCACAACTTAAAACGCTTCATTCTTTCCTCCAACAAGTTGGCCCGCTTGAAACGGGCCTGGGGGTTCAAGTTATAGAGGCCGGCGACAGCCGAAACAAACAGCTGCGATTAAGAGTAGGGACTCGATCATAAGCGTGCATCCGGAATTGCCCGGCGCATTTGGTCACAGCATGAACACTGCCACTTGGATTCGCCAGCAAGCTACTTGAAACAAAGGGCCAAGCGCCATCTGCGAGCCCGGATATCTTACCAAGATATTGATTTCCGTATCCAGTGTTTTGCAATCATACGAATTCTCATAACGCGAGCACCTGCTTCTTTATTGCAAACTTGCAATTTGCGCGCACGCATTTCGGTGTGATACCTTCCGCTCGACTCTTCAATTGTCAAGAATCGTATGGGAGAACACATGACGGGCCTTATCGTGATCGGGATTTTGGTCGTCGGCGCGATATTCATTCTCGCCGGAATGTACAACAGCCTGGTGCAGCTTCGCGTTCGCGCAGATTCGGCGTGGTCCGACATTGATATTCAACTCAAGCGCCGTCATGATCTGATTCCCAACCTGGTGGAGACGGTTAAAGGCTACGCCGCGCATGAAAAAGGTACCTTTGAGAACATCGCGAAATTCCGTTCTCAGGCCATGCAAGCCACCACGCCCGCAGACAAGGCCCAGGCGGAAGGCCAGCTCAGCGGCGCGCTGAAGAGCCTGTTTGCGGTAGCCGAAAATTATCCTGAGTTGAAGGCCTCAGAGCAGTTCACCGGGCTGCAAGCTTCACTCAACTCCATTGAGGACAACATTCAAAACGCGCGGCGTTATTACAACGCCGTGGTGCGTGACTTCAACACCCGCGTGCAATCGTTCCCAACCAATATCATCGCGGGCATGTTCGGCTTCCACGCGCGCCAATTCTTTGAAATGGAGACCCCGGCCGACCGGGAAAATGTGGCCGTGAAGTTCTAGATCACTGTGCAATCATTTTCCCATCGTCGAACGCCGGTGCTTTGGAGTTTCAAGGCCCTCATTATTATTCTTGCGCTGCTTCTTAGCCTGCCGGCCTGGGCGCGCAGCTATCGCATTTCAAACTTCAACAGCACCATCCACGTGGATGACGGCGGCTCCGCCCGCATCCAGGAACAAATCACCTTCGTCTTCTCCGGCATATATAAAGGTGTTTATCGCGATATCCCAATGGAGTATCCCGGTCCCGCAGGATCTAATTACACTCTCTTTATCAAACTTGGCTCTATCACGGACGAGAGTGGCGACAAGCTCAAGTATGAGAAGAGCACCAGTGGCGGTTATCTAAAGCTGAAGATTTATGTGCCGGATGCGGTTGATACCACCAGGACCGTCAACATCGAGTATTCCGTGGACAACGCCACGCGCTTCTTTGAGGATTACGACGAATTCTATTGGAACGCGACCGGCAATGACTGGCAGGTGCCCATTGAGCACGCCGCGGCGACAGTTTTCTTTCCGAACGCAGCCGGCAAATTGCGGGCGCAGGCGTTTGAGGGAATTTACGGATCTTCGGCCCGCGCCAATGCTTCAGTGGAAGGGTCGAGCGCAAGCTTTGAAACCACAGCTCCGCTTCCGATGCGCGGCGGACTGACCATAGACGTTTATATAGAAAAAGGCGTTCTGCACCAGCCAAGTGGGCTGGCGCGTTTCTTTCGCTTTGTGCGCAGCAACCCCGTGCTTACCCTGCCGCTCTGGGCTTTTGCGGTGATGTTTACGCTGTGGTGGGTAAAAGGGCGCGATCCCGATCCGGGAATATCAGTCGCGCCTATGTATGGGCCACCGGAGAAAATGGGGCCGGCGGAAGTAGGCACGCTGATTGATGGCAGCGTCGATCCCCGCGATATCACCTCTGTTCTGGTGGACCTCGCCGTGCGCGGGTACATCAAGATTGTTGAGACGCAGCATAAAGGATTTCTGTCTACGACCAAGGACTACGAATTCCACTTGCTCAAAAACCGCGACGAGTGGGGTGACCTGACTGACTACGAACGCGCGATGCTGGGCCAGGTCTTTGGCGGAGGGCAGACCACCCTGCTCTCAGATTTGCGTAATCACTTCTACACCGCTCTGCCGATGATCAAAACCGAGATCATGGGCGCCCTGAAATCCAAGGGCATGTATACAGTTGATCCGGAATCCGCAATGGGATATTGGGGACTTGGCCTGCTGTTGGTGATCCTGCCGTTTGCGGTTCTTCAGGTGACGGACTCTGCTGATTTCCTGAGCTCTTTACCCCTCGCTGTTCTATGCGGCGTGATCGCTCTGGTAATCATCGTCATTATCGGCAGGCAGCTGACGGCCACCAGCCTAAAGGGCGCACGCACCATCGTACAGATCAAGGGCTTCCAGGAATTCATGAACCGAGTGGATGCTGATCGCCTGAAGCGCATGCCTCCAGACACCTTTGAAAAATTTCTGCCCTACGCTATGGCCCTGGGCGTGGAGCACCGTTGGGCCAAGGCTTTTGACGGCATAGTCCAAAATCCGCCGACGTGGTACCAATCTTCCGATGGCCGCATGTTCAGTACTTTTTATTTTGTGAACAGCCTTGGTTCTATGACGCAATCAGCCAGTTCGACGTTCGTTTCGGCTCCCCGCTCCAGTTCCAGCGGCTCTGGCTGGGGTGGCGGAGGTGGCGGCGGATTTTCCGGCGGGGGTTTTGGCGGGGGTGGCGGGGGCGCGTTTTAGGCATCCGCTTTCGGCAAAACCTTTTTCATCTTGAGATCAAGGCAGATTGCCATTAACCGTCAGCCACGGCTTCTCTACCCCAAGTTCTTCCACCAGCTCTGGATTCAGCGTTTCCTCCTTCAAACGCGGCGGCCCAATTCAACATCCTAGTACTCGTATGCCCCTGGAAAACTCTATTTCCTGAAGGATCGCACCATGGCTGAGAAAGTGCACTACAGCTCAGATATTCCAAACTTTGATACCTACCCCGCTCCATCGCCAATCGGCGAAAGCGAGCGCCTCCTGGAGAGCGGTCGAGGATCGTCTTTGGAGCAACGAGCTGCCGAGCTAGGGACCGCTGCGGGAAAAGTGGTGGTCATGGCGCGGCAGGCGCGTGAGGCACTCGCAAAGCTGCCCCGGCATCGGGTGTTGGACCCTATCTCCGATCTTGCCGAAACGACGCGGATACACGCTGAAAATCTGGGCAAGATAGCGGCGCACAAGACCGTGGAATGGACTGATGCAGCGCGGGAAAAGACACTGGAGCTGAGGAATGAAGCGCGCGAGAAGGCTGCCGAACTCGGCCGCCAGGCAAAATCCAACTACTACCGTGCTCGCATCCGCGCGAACCAGGTAGTACGGGAATACCCGGTCCACGTTGCACTGGCGGCGGGCGCTGTTGGATTTCTGGTGGGCGTGGCCTTAAGGATCAGGAGAGCGAACCGTGCATACTGAAAAATCACTGGCAACAATACTTGCTGAAACCAAAGCAGAGCTCACACGATTTGTCACCACACGCTTAGAAATCTTGAAGGCCGAAATGGATGAAAAGATACGCGCGTGGAAAGCCGCAATTCCAATCCTCCTGGGTGCGTTGGCGCTGCTGATGGCCGGGTGGATGGCCCTGACCTTTGCCCTTATCGCCCTGCTGCACGGCCTGTTTCTTCCCAGCCCGTATGCCTGGCTGTGGGCATCGTTGATTGTTGCCGTGGTTTACCTGGCGCTAGGGGCTGCTTTGGGTTGGTTTGCCTATGGGGAAATCAGCGCTGCTGGCCTGACCCCCAACCGAACCCTCAACGTGCTTAAACAGGACCAAGTCTGGATCCAGAATGAGGCGAGGACCGCATGACCGAAGGAATTCCCGTAGACGTATTGGAAAAGCAGGCCGCCGAGGAGCGCCGCCAGCTTCATAATTCGGTGGTAGAGCTGCGACACACCGTACAGGAGAAACTGGACGTTAAACGCAACGTACGAAACCACTTGTGGCCCATTGTGGGCGCCATGGCGGTAATCGGGCTGGCCCTGGGCTACACCGTTACCGGTATCTTTACCCGAGACTAAACCTTCTCCCATCCTTCCTGCGAGGTCCGGTCAAGCCGGGCCTCGTTTGCATTTGCCCCTCATTTTTTCACGGCCTATCCGCTTTTTTCTCCGGTGTATTGCCTAAGTAGATGAATCATCTACTCTGCTTTGCGGTTTCATGATATAAACCTGAGTCATCATCTTCCACCGTGCATAAATGGCCCTTCTCGGGTTGGGCTCTAAGTTGAGGAGAGTTAATGTCAGAAGAGGCTAGAACAGGGAAACGGTTTCCGCTGGAATTGCCCATCAAAATCCACGGCAAAAAGGGCGCTGACAGCGCCACCACCGGCAACATGAGCGCCGCAGGCGTTTACATCATGGCAGATTTGGACCTCGCGATCGGTTCCAACATTGAATTCGATATCACCTTGCCGGCCCAGGTGCTGGGAACACAGGGTGATGTGGAAGTCCACTGCACAGGACGCGTAGTGCGCAAAGACGACGGCGCCAAAGCGGCGGTGGCAAATTCCAATTCCGGCAAACGCAAGAAAAAGAGCGGCGTGGCTTGCGTGATTGACCAGTACAAATTCGTCCGCAAGAGCAAAGGGGCCAAATAAATGCTGAAGATCATTTTGGCTGACAACCAGGCAATCTTCCGCACCGGCGCTGCCAAGGTCCTGGCGGTGGAAGACGACCTTCGCATCGTGGCGCAGGCAGAGAATACTGAAAAGATGATGATGGCGCTGGAAAAATTCCATGCCACGGTCATGATCTTCGGCGTTGAAACCCATCCCAGCCTGCCCACCGTGGTGGAAACCGCAAGAAAATTCAAAACCAAGCTGGTGGCGATTGCCGAAACCGGCCAGGACTCCCGGCACTACCTCACCAATGGCGTGCATGGCGTGATTTACCGCAACGTCAGCGGCGAAGCGCTGGTACAGTGCGTCCGCAAGGTCAGCAAGGGCGAGACCTGGGTCCAGGACACCGTGGAAAGCAAGGAAACAGCGGAGAATGATCTGGTGGGAGCACGCGTACGCGATCGCCTGACCGCCAAAGAACTGAAGATCGTTGCCCTGATCGTGCAGGGATATAAGAACAAAGAGATTGCCACGCAGTTGGGCACGACCGAACAGGTCATCAAAAACTATTTGCGCAATGTTTATGACAAGATCGGCGTATCAGACCGGCTGGAACTGGCGCTGTTCACGATTCATCATCGTATATTGGCTGAAGCGGCGGCAACGTCAGTGGCGGCAACCGCGACACCTGCGCGATAGCGCCATAATCCAAGAATCGACGGCGGCCGAGAAACTTCTCGGCCGTTTTTCTTTTGTGAACAGGTTTCTCTGATTGTACCAAGCGAAAAAAAGAGAAGCTGTTTCCAGGACGGACGCTCAATTTTGACGCCTATACTGTTCGCACTTATAGTGGAACATAATGTCAAAAGTTCGGGTCGGCGCGTTTTCTGTGTCGCTTGATGGCTACGCCGCGGGTACACGTCAGAGTCTTGAGAATCCCCTTGGAATCCGCGGCCCCGAGTTATTGGAGTGGTTTGTCTCTACGCGCACATGGAAGCAGATGCAAGGGCTGGAAGGCGGCTCAACTGGCGTTGATGATGAGTGGGCGCGGCGAGGCATGGAGAACGTCGGCGCGTGGATTCTCGGACGGAACATGTTTGGTCCTGTGCGCGGCCCATGGCCGGACGAGTCGTGGAAAGGGTGGTGGGGTGACGAGCCCCCTTATCACGTACCTACGTTTGTGCTGACGCACCATCTAAGGAAAGCAGTCGAGATGGAAGGCGGAACAACGTTCCACTTTGTTACCGACGGAATCCACTCCGCCCTGCAACGTGCAAAGGATGCTGCAAAGGAGAAAGATGTACGGATCGGCGGCGGAGTCGCGACGATTCAGCAGTATCTCCGCACGAAGCTTATCGATGAACTGCATCTCGCATTCAGTCCGATTCTGATGGGTTCTGGCGAGAACTTATTTACCGGCATCGACCTGGCGGCGCTCGGCTACGCATGCACGAAACACGTTTCCACCGAGCATGCGATGCACGTGCTTCTGCAAAGACAGACTTGATCCCTCGCTTTCGATCGCAACCCACCGCACCTCAGATTGACTTCAAACGGCGAAGTCGTTACGCTCTTCTCTGGCGCTAAAGGGCGCATCCAGTCCGCGGAAAGGGCCGTGCCCACCTTGAACAAAAATTGAGAGTGCGAACTTTCTTTCAGCCTGATTCATGCGGACTCAACAGGCGTAACCGTGAAAGGAAGGTCGTTGCATGGACGCCAAGCCGCTACCCGCCCATCCCAGCCTGGAACAGTACAAGAAACAAGCCAAAGAATTATTGAAAGCCCATCACTCCGCAGATGTGGAGACGATTCGCCGCATTAAAAGAAGCCATCCCCGTTTTGAAAAGCTCTCTAAACCAGGCTTAGAAATCAGCAAATTTGCATTGGCCGACGCGCAGTTGGTGATCGCGCGCGAACACGGATTTGAGAGCTGGCCGAAGTTTGCCAAACGCATTGAAATGATCAACAACGAGGCTGCTGCCCGTGTGAATCCGGTTGCGGCTTTCGTTGAGGCGGCGATCTGGCACGGAACGCTGGAAGCTGCGGAAGCCATTTTGGCGGCGCATCCGGAGATCGCGCACAACAGTATTCATGTTGTTGCGATTTTAGGCGATGCCGCAGCCGTGCGCCGGTTCATCGCTGCTGATCCGCGAAATGTCACGAAGAAAGAAGCGCCTTACGATGGCGATGCGCTGGTCTATCTTTGCCTCTCAAAGTATTTGCGGCTGGATAAAACGCGGTCATAGGCGTTTGTTCGCGCGGCCACGATGCTGCTCGATGCCGGGGCTGATGCGAATACCGGGTTCCGGGCGAAGGATGAATATGGCGATTTCGAAACGGCCCTCTATGGGGC
>JBARMK010000109.1:0-6206 GCA_049802395.1 Candidatus Angelobacter sp. | reverse complement strand
GTGCAGGAGTTGGGCCGCGAGCCTACGCTGGAAGAGATCGCGCAGCGCATGGACATACCGGTTTCCAAGGTACGCAAGGTGCTCAAAATTTCCCAGCAGCCTATTTCGCTGGAGACGCCGGTGGGAGAAGAAGAAGATTCACGCCTGAGCGACTTCATCCAGGATTCGTCCGGCGTATCGCCGTCCGACGCGATGATCAGCGTGGACTTGAAAGCGCAGACCGCCCATGTGCTGCGGACGCTCAGCCCGCGCGAAGAACGGATCATCAAAATGCGGTTTGGCCTGGAAGATGGCTCGGAGCACACGCTGGAAGAAGTGGGACAAAATTTCCAGGTCACGCGCGAACGCATCCGCCAGATTGAAGCCAAAGCCCTGCGCAAACTACGCCATCCATCGCGCTCCAGAAAGCTCCGGGCATTTGCGAACCTGGAAAATAGCTGGGAATAGCGTCTCCCGCCCATCCAACCAAATCAAAACCACGCTCAAGTTGGACCTTTTAGGGCGCGAGCAAAGCTACGCCCTTGCTTTGTGTAAGACACATGTCTTACACTTCCGATTATGCCGATCGACTACATGCAGATGCTGCTCGACCTGATGGAAGAGCGGCAGAACTGGTTGGGCAAGCGGGACGAGGCCATCCGCGAGATTTTGCGACTCTCAGAGCTGATCCGGGCCACCATGAATATGGTTCCCGCGGAGCAACTGGCACGCTATGAGCCGGTATTCGAGCGCATTGAGCAGCGTCCGGCAGGGCTCTCGTTGGCCATCCGGGCGTGCTTCACCGCCGGTGCTGGTCTGCCAATAACTCATTGGACAGGAACGGGGGCGGCAGCTAGCGTGGCAGCCAAAGAGTGGTTTACGCCGGTGGAGATTCGCGATGCGCTCAAGAATATGGGCTTCCCTTTTGAAAATTATAAAGCCAACCCGCTGGCATCGATTCACACCACTTTGAAGCGCATGGTCCCCAGTGAGGTTGAGGTTAAGGCCCTCGAAGATGGACAAAAGGTTTACAGGCTGAAGAGCGCAGGCGAATTGGCCCAGGCCTTTGCTGAAGCGCGCGACTGGCTCAAGGGCAACTACGTATTGCATGGAATGGGCGGAAGCATGATCGGGGTAAAACGGCAGAACAAAGAGGAGCCGTGGCAACAAGACAAGAAGGAAGAAGACGAGCAGCAATCGAAAGGAAAGAAACGTGGAACGTCTGGAAGCGCATAGAACATTTTTTGCGGCCCTGATCACCACCACGGCGGGCGTGCCGAACGGCCGGCTTACGGCAGCCTTCGCAGCCACACCTCGCGAACGCTTCCTTGGTCCCGGCCCGTGGAAAATTTTTACCGGGGGTGGATACATCACCACGCCAACGGATGATCCCGCCTTTCTTTATCAGGACGTGACGGTGGCTCTCTCCGAAGAGGCCAAGATTAACAATGGCCAGCCGGTGCTGCACGCGATCAGTCTGGCAACGCTCAATCCGCAGGATGGCGACACGGTAATTCACATCGGCGCCGGCGCCGGTTACTACACAGCGTTGCTCGGCCGGCTTACCGCTCCCAGCGGACAAGTCCTGGCCTATGAGATCAACCCGGCGCTGGCAGATCACGCCACAGCGAACCTTGCTGATCTGTCCCACGTAACTGTTTATGCGCGCTCTGGAACTGATCGCCCTTTGCCGAACTGCAATGTGATTTACGTGAATGCCGGCGCCACAGCGCCGCTCGATATCTGGCTTGACGCACTGCGTCCCGGCGGAAGGCTGCTGTTTCCGCTTACGCCCGACGGTCCCAATGGAACGCCCGGCGCAGGTGGAATGCTGCTGATCACGCGCACGCCCACTGACAAATTTGACGCTCACTTCATCATGCCGGTGATGTTCATTCCCTGCGTGGGCGCCCGCGATGGCGAGACGGCCAAGAAGCTGGCGGAAGCCTTCCGGCGCGGCGATATGAAGAACGTTCACTCACTGCGGCGGCACACGCTTCCAGACGAAACATGCTGGTGCGCCGGAAATGGCTGGTGGCTTTCCACGGCGCCGAATGCATAACCTGCTGACATACAGATAGGAATTTGAAAGGTGACGCTTCCACAAGACCAGTCGACGCATGCTGATCGGGACAAAGTTCGCGCGCTCTATCTTGCATTTATTGACGGCTGGAACAGCCGCAACGCTTCAGCCATGGCAGCGCAGATCGCTGACGACGGCATCTTGATCGGCTTTGACGGCAGTGAGCTCAATGGTTCCCACGAAATTAAGAGCACACCTTCTGGCTACGCAGACTGACGGGATGAAGCTGCCGTAGTATCGAACATACCTTCGCGTTCCGCGGCCCATATGCGCAGAGCATATTTGTTGATGAGTTCCTTGTTGGCTTCAAGGAAGTCCACCAGCAGTCCGGGAGCAAGCAGTTCAAAGGCGCGAATGATGTCCGGTTTGTTGTCAGCCTGATATTGGCCTTTTTTCATCGGCTGCGGCCCCATCCAGTGGCGCAGCTCAGCCATTACGTGCGGCTGTTCCAGGTTTTGTCTGACAAAGCTTTGCATCTCGTGCATCAGGGTGATCCAGACAGTTTCGTTCAGTTCTCCGGCCATGAAAGCTCCTCGAGATCCCGGAACGCGCCGGGACCCCGCGATTTGGGGGTGGGCTACAAAGGCAGTATATAGGGTCATTACCTTACAAATCGATTAAAGCGGAATTAGAGAGGTTAATTTCTGTGGATTTCTCCGGATGAGGGGGTAATCAGGACTTGTCGTGGGCGATGTCGGCAAGCACGGCTTGGGTAGCACGCAAATAATCGTCCGGCTTAAGAATGATCTGGGTTCCACGCACCCCGGCCGAAATGGAAATCATTTCCCACAACTGCATAGTTTCGTCAGCAAATACGGGGAATGCCTTCTTTGCGCCAAGCACGGTTACGCCGCCGCGAATGTACCCGGTCAACGCCTGCAACTCTTTCACCGGCGCCAGTTCGATCTTTCGGTCGCTTGAAGCCGCAGCCAGAGCTTTCAAATCCAGCTCGCAGTTGCCGGGAATCACCGCAAAGCAGAGGCCGTTGCGATCACCACGCGCCAATAGCGTTTTAAACACTTGCTCCGCAGGCATGCCGATCTTGGCCGCCACAGTCTCCGCCGCCAGATCGTCCGGGGCTACATCGTATTCGCGCAATTCATACTGCACGCCCAGGCTTTCCAGCAGACGCACTGCATTGGTTTTCATGGATGGCTCGTCGGGCTTGACTGTTGGCCTTCGGTTTTGGCGTTGGGCTCTAGCCGGTGCGCGCTATTTCTTCTTGCTCTTTTTCGCAGGCTTCTTTGCTGCAGGTTTCTTAGCCGTAGGCTTCTTCGCGGACGCTTTTGCTTTCGCCGGAGCTGCCTTTTTAAGTGGGGCAGGTGCAGGCTTCTGCTTTGCCGCAACCGGCGCTTGCTTGGCGGCAGAAGCGGCCGTTGAAGCCGGCTTTGCCGCTTCAGGAGCCGGCGTGGCGCTGGATGCAGGAGCAGGCGCTCCAGCCACCAGTGCCGATTTCGGTTTGCGGCCACGTTTTTTGGGTTGTTCCGCAGGTGCTCCTGGGGCTGCGGGCTCTTTCTTGGCCCGTCCGCGACGCGGAGGTGGCGGGGGCGGAGGCGGTTCCGGTGGAGAATATGGCTCCAGGAATTTTACGATCTCGGTATGCGAGCGCAGTTTGCCATCGAGCAGTAGCAGAAATGCCTCGTCCATGATCTTTTTGTATTCTGGATGCTCGGGCGTGATGCGCATCTCCGCCATTTCAGGGAAAGGCAGCTTCTGCCGCACTAATGGCCACTTGGTCAGGAAATTCTTAATCTTTTGTTCGACGGCCGACGCGCGTGGGGTAATGGCATTGAAGAGCAGTGCGTCGGGCCGGTTCGTCGTCAGGAATTTCCATGTTTGCGAGGGCAGCGCCAGTTCACGGGCGGTCAATTTTTTGGCAAAGTCTTTAGCATCGTCTTCAAGATGTTTCCAGCGCTCGACAAAACCCCGGTTGACGATTTGTTTCTGCATCGCCGAAATATCTTTGTCCTGGAGTTTACGGGTAAGCAGATGCATCACGATCGGGCTGGCATCTGGATTCAACCCAACTTCCTGCATCTGTTGCTTTACCTTGAACAATTGCGACAGCCCGGAGGAATCCACTTTCGCCACCGAGAGATGCGGGACCAGCACCTTTAGCCAGCCTTCTTTTTCCAGCACTTTGAGCACGTCAACCGGATTCTCTTCATGGGCCAGTTGTTCAATTTCATGGCCGATGGCCCGGTCAGAAACGTTTTCGATATAGTTGTTTTCTTTCGCGGCGTCGTACCGGGCCTGTGTGCGCTCTTCCAGCGTCCAATGGAAACGGGTGGCAAGGCGGGTGGCCCGGATCAGCCGCGACGGTTCTTCATAAAACGCGTAGTTGTGCAGAACACGCAGCACCTTTGACTCGATATCGGCCATGCCGTTGAACGGGTCTGTGAGCAGGCCGCGCGAGCCGGGATTGAGCGAGAGCGCCATGGCGTTGACGGTGAAGTCACGGCGGCGCATATCGTCATAGATCGTTCCCGGCGTGATTTCCGCCGGCTTGCCCGGCTTGTCATAACGCTCAGAGCGAGCGCTGGTAACTTCTGCGCGCACATTGCCCGGCAACAACAACATGATGGTGCGCGTGGTCTCGTCCGTGGCCTCAGTGACAGCGCCGGCTTTCTCAAAATCCTTTTGCAGCTTGAGCCCGTTGCCCTGCACAGAGAAATCGAGATCGCGAATAATAAAACCGCTAAGGATGTCCCGGACCGCGCCGCCGGTAAGGAAAATGTTCATGTCATGCGCACGCGCAACGTCGGTCACCAGCGCTACTGCGCGCTGCTGGTCCGGCGTAAGCCGGGTTTCCATAAGGTAAATAAAGTCAGCCATCAGGTATGGGATACACCTTTGCCCTCCCGGCCTCGGCCGGGTGAGCTAACCGATTCTCCCTGGTTTTTCGTAAGTTGCACTTTATACAAGAGTTAGACGGCTACAGCAGGGACACAAACAAACTCGAAACATTATCACAAAGGTTAACCTTTTGGCTACCCCATTCACCGGAAAGCAGTCTTAACGCCTTTGATGCCCCTGAAATCAGTGCGAGAATCGATCTGATATGCCTTCGACCCACAAAAAAGTAATCGTACGCAAGATGGGCCGCGACTCCATCAGCGGGTACGTCTCGCCCGCGCATTTTGTGATGGAAGGCAAGCTGGAATTGCTGAATCCTTCGGGCAAAGTGGTGTTGGTCGACCTTGCCGAAATCAAATGTGTGGACTTTGTGCGCGATTTCAACGAATCACCCACCACCGGCCGCAAAACCTTTACCACGCGTCCGCGCACTGAGGGTCTCTGGGTGCGTCTTAACTTCATCGACAACGACGTTCTGGAAGGCATGATGGCCAACGATCTTACCCAGATAATTCCCGAAGGCTACTTGATTACCCCGCCTGACACGCGCGGTAACACGCAGAAAGTTTTTGTCCCCAGGACGGCCCTGATTGAGATGAATGTGTTGGCCGTGATTGGCCGTCCGGAAGCCCGCAAGAAAACGGCGGACGACGTTCGCCAGGAGAAATTGTTTATTGAACCTTGACGATTTTGCTCTCGCCTTTCTCACCCACCTATTACAATCACGCCTTTACGGCACTCTTAGCAGGATTTATTTGTTATGAAGCTCAAAGAACTTGCGGACAAGTTGGGCGCCAGCCTTGATCCGCCGAATGTGGAAGCTGAAATTACCGGCGTCGGGTCCATCGACTCGGCCGCGCCGGGCCAGGTTACGTTTATCGCAACTTCAAAATACGCGTCAATGGCCGCGACCACGCGGGCTTCTGCGCTGATTGTGGATGACAACTTCCCCGCCGCCGATAAGCCGCTGCTGCGCATCAAGAACACGCAATATGCGTATGCCCGCGCCGTCGAGTTACTGCACAAGCCGCAGCAGGAAAAACGCGGCATTCATGCCACCGCTGTAATCGATCCTTCCGCACGCATTGGCGCGGACGTGTCCATCGGCGCCTACGTGGTGATTGGCGCTGCCGTCGAGATTGGCGAGGGATGCACTTTGCTGCCGCACGTGGTCATCTATCGCGGAGTAAAAATCGGTAGAAACTTCTTCGCACATTCCCATGTGTCTATTCGTGAGTATTGTGAGATCGGCAACAACGTTCTCCTGCACAATGGCGCGATCATTGGC
>JBARMK010000108.1:0-2862 GCA_049802395.1 Candidatus Angelobacter sp. | reverse complement strand
ATCCATTGAAAGCGCGAAAGAGTTGCAGAGGGAAGAAGCAGCACTGGCGGAGAAACTTCAACTCCTGCTTCTTCCGGCATTTCGGTTCGTCGTGGCGGTCGTGCAGCAGGTAGTGGCGGCTTGCATCTCGCTGAAGGGAATACTGTTGAACGTTGGGACCCTGGTTTCCGGCGTGGCGCACATAATCGCGGATTCATTCAGGGCCGTCACAACTGTACTCGGAAGCATCGCCGCCCACTGGAGAGATCTGCTCAAAGGTGATTTCTCAGGAATTGCGGCCGATGCAAAAGGCGCCTTCAAGCAAATCGAATCTGACTATGACGACACCATGACCAGCATGGTGCAAAGGGCAAACCAGACTGACAAAGAACTGGACGCATTCTTCAACCAGCAGCTTCGGCACGAGACAGACGCGGAAACCAACCATACCAATATTGTTCGTACCGGCGCACGGCAACGCGAGGTGGTGACACTCGAATCGCATCAGAGCATCATCAAAACCGCCAAGGATGCCGGTGACCAAGTCGACCTTAATTGGGCTGAATCAATGGCGTTTTTGGGTAAAGATACCAAAGCCCAAAGCAAGGTCATTTCCGACCTGCTTGTGGGAATGCCTCAACAACTTCCTCCGGTGCTGGCTAAGGTAAATAAGCAGAGCACGCAGACCATGCAATCTATCGCCCACAACATGGCAACTTCTTTCTCGTCAGCCATCCGGGGCATGATAGATGGTACCGAGACGTTTGGCGCCGCGTTCGCCAAGCTGGGCAAACAGATGGTCAGCAGTCTGGAATCGTCGCTCGAAAAAATGCTTTCAGATTGGCTGGAGCACCACCTCATGGAACTGCTGATCCACACCCAGACTAAGGAAAGCGAAGTTGCCACGGAGCAAGCTGCGTCCACGCAAAAGGAAGGCATTAGCATAAGAGAGCATATGGGCGAGGTTTTCCGAACCGCCAAAGAGGCTGCTATCCATGCATGGAACGCGATGTCAAATATTCCCGTTGTAGGGCCTGCGTTAGGCGCTGCCGCCGCTGCAGCCACCTTCTCCGCAGTCATGGCGTTTGGCTCTTTGACCTCGGCGGCCGGTGGCTACTATGAAGTGGATCGCGACCAACTCGCGTTCATCCACAAAAAGGAGATGGTTTTGCCAGCAGGAATAGCAGATCGATTGAGAACTGCGATGGATACCGGGATGGGTGGGAGTCAAGGAATGAGCGTGAATGTATACCATAACGTGAACGCAATTGACGCAGCCTCATTCCAGGGCGCCATAAGACAACACGGCAACATGATAGGAAATGAAGTGGCTCGTGTGCTTAAAAGAAAAGGTTTGACTGTGAAATGAGTGTCTATGTTATGATCCAGCGCTGAATCTGTCTTCTATTTTAGTTTTTTAAGTCCAAGGAGGCGTTTGGCTATGGTTTTCTGCGTTAAGTGTGGTGCCGACAACGATCCCAATACCACTCGATTCTGCCGTGCTTGCGGAACCCCACTCGCCGCACCAGCGCCGGCTCCAGCAATGGCCGCGCCACCGCCACCACTACCGCCGCGGGTTCCCGGAGTGAACACTACGGCCACTCAGCCCGCTTCCATCGCGGTGAGCAAAAAGAAAAGTCACCCGGTGTTGTGGGTGCTTTTAATTATTTTTGTCGGCTTAGTGATACTGGCTTCATTGAACCGGTCAAGCAAACCTGAAGATAAATCGGTGTCTTCGGCGCCGCTTTTGCCCACTCCGTTTGAGCTGCAAAATGCGGAGAAGGCCGGCTTGAGCAAGGAGTTTGCTTCTCAAGGTTGGATTCTCCACCGTTATTCCATGAACAAGTTCATGCCGCTGGCCGGATACGACCCGGATGAGGGGCTTAAGTTGCCGCCTGATGATGATCTTCGCGCTTCGTTAACCAAGCTGAAAGATGTGCAACATACTGAGGCCGATAAGGTGGCTTTCCAGAGGATGGCAGCCTTGGTCTGGGCCACCCACACTGCAAGCCAGCTACGATCACGCGGGAGTGAAGATCTAGCTTACAAGCAGGCTTACCACATGGCTGACGACTGCTTTATCGCTGTCGACACGAGCTTTCGAGGCGGAACGGGTGGAGCTGCCGCCAATGCGGTTCACAGATGCCTGATTGAACAGCCAAAAGTGAAGGCGGACCTGAACAAACAAGGCGTATCTACCTGGAACAGTCTTTAAAGCCACTTAATCTTGACCGAAGCAGCCTGCGGGCTGCTTTTTTATTGCTCCAAAAAAATAGAAAATCAAATGTCGAATCTACTCTTTCCGAAAATTCGAGGTCTGGCCTGGAACATCACTAAAACCCCGACCTTCTCCACCGAGATCCAGGAATCGGTGGCCGGGCGTGAAGTGCGCCTGCAGAATTTCCAGAATCCGATCTGGGAATATACCCTCGCCTACGAGTACCTGCTGAACGATCCCAAAGTTCGGGACGAAAATGAACAAACTCCGCTGGAAACAATCGTTGGGTTCTTTCTCGCGCGCGGTGGTCAATTTGACGACTTCCTTTTGAACGAATCCGACCTCACAGGCCGGCTGGAGGACTCAGTCTATTCGGGGCAACCAATCGGCACGGGCGATGGAGGAACAAAAAGTTTTCAGATCGTGCGCAATATCGGCGGTTTTTTTGAAGCCGTCCAGAACCCGATGAACCAGACGGCCACAGTGTATCTGAACGGAATCGCGAAGGTGCAGGGAACGGACTTCACGATTGCAAATGGCGCAGTCACATTTACTTCACCGCCCGGCGCGGGAGTGAGCATCACCGCCGACTTCATTATGCTGCAGCGCGTCCGATTCGATACCGGTAGCTCGCGCAGCGGCAAAGAGGGAATTGAGTTCAATAA
>JBARMK010000107.1:0-6626 GCA_049802395.1 Candidatus Angelobacter sp. | reverse complement strand
GCTATCTGGTTGTAGCATCGAGCCGGGCGGGCGCGCGTGAAGCGGTGAGTCTCCACCGCAATGGAGGCTCTCTGGGTAAATCACCCCAAGTTGCGGGAGCGCAGGGTCAGCCGGTGAAGGCATCGATTCTGGCTTATCAGAACTCCGGCCCGTTCCTGGCTGCGATGATGAAGAATATCTCTCCGGAGTTGGCAGGATCGTTGCCGAAGATCTTTGGCGATACAGAGGCAAAGCCAAATGTGTTTCTTGGCTATGCTGATGAAACTACCCTGCGAGGGACCACCAGCAACAACCTGAGCACGGATGCCAGTATCGGATTAATCGCGGCGGCGGTCGCCATTCCGAACCTGCTGCGGTCTCGCAATGCCGCGAATGCAGCCGGAGCGGTCTCGAGTTTGCGCACGGTCAACACCGCCGAAATCACATATATGACTACGTACCCAAAGAAAGGTTACGCCGCGACACTTGCAGCACTTGGTCCGCCGGCCGGCAACGATTGCTCAGAAAATAATGTGACCGCCGCTCATGCCTGCCTGTTGAACGAAGTGCTGGGCAATCCCGGCTGTACAGCCGGGAAGTGGTGCGAAAAGAACGGTTATCGCTATAGTATTCGCGGGATCTGCACGCAAACCAGATGCAGCGGCTACGTCGTGACTGCCACGCCGATCAGTGACAGCACAGGCGGAAAGAATTTCTGCTCAACCACAGATGCCGTGGTCCGATCGCAGACCGGCCCGCCGGTTACCGCACCGATGACCGCGGCGGAGTGCAAGGCGTGGAAACCGACCATGTGAACGAATGTTCGAACGTGTTTCGCCTTGAAGGGTCCCTGGTCGCTACGAGCGCGCCGAGAACGACGCGCGCTCGCTTAACGCTCCTGGGATGACGATTCTTTTTAAGGCGACGGCGATTTTCGCACTTGTTGGAAAAAGCTATTGCCGAATTCTTGGATTGGCGAATGAGTACAGCAGGTCGGTGCCGAAATTTACGACAACGTAAGTAAGGCCGATCATCAGGATACAGCCCTGCACAAGATAGTAATCGCGGCTGCTGATGGCGGTGATAGTGAGCCGCCCGATTCCGGGCCAGGAAAAGATTGTCTCAGTAACGATGGCACCGGCGAGCAGCGCGCCAAACTGAAGTCCCACCACGGTCAGAACCGGAACCAACGCATTGCGCAGCGCGTGCTTATAGACTACAACGTTTTCGGAAAGCCCCTTGGCGCGAGCAGTGCGGATGTAATCCTGTCCCAGCTCTTCCAGCATGGCGGTACGGACCATGCGAGTGAGAATGGCGGCCAGCGAGGCGCCCATGGTGATGGCAGGCAATATAAGGTGCGCAACGGTCCCCGAACCGGAGACTGGCAGCAATCCCAGCCGGATAGCAAAAAACAAGATCAGGATTGGTCCCAGAGCGAAGTTGGGGAAAGAAAGCCCCCAGAGGCTGACGAAGCTGAGCAGGCGGTCATCCCAGCGATTGCGCCGCCGCGCGGAGCGCACACCGGCGGGGATGGAGATCAACAATGCGACCAGCATGGATGCCACAGTAAGTTGCAGCGTCCAGGGATAGCGCTGCAGGATCACGCCCCGAACAGGCTGGTCAAAACGCAGGGAGCGACCCAGATCGCCGTGCAGAACACCCTTCCAGTAATTGACGTATTGCTGCCGCAGCGGGACATCGAGCCCGTAAGCATGGCGGGCAGCCTGGACGTCGGCGCTGGCCGCGCCCTCGCCCAGCATTTGCTGAATGGGATCGCCGGGAACCAGGTGGATGAGAAGAAATACCACGGAGACAACGAGCCAGAGGACAGGAACCATATAGAGCAAGCGGGTTGCGAGGTATCGGAGCATCAATACCGAGTATGGTAACGCAAAACCTAATTTCTCTTTTCAGGCTAAAGCCAAATCCAATCGCGATTACGGCACGGATGAATCCGTGTCCTGATACCTACAGCGGCTGAAGCCAGGGATCCAACGGAGGCTTAAGGCGCGGGAGCCGCACAACTGGCGCCTGAGGTATGCCCCGCGAACATTTGCAAATTTTCTGCCTTCCATTGCATGGCATCGTGGATACGATTGCGGCCGCTGGGGTGGTCGAAGAATATCCACTCTTCAACCGGTCCGGGACTCATTTTGCGATATTCGCCGAGATGAATAGCGGCCTGGGCAAAGCCATCAGGCTGGCGGCTGGCGTTGACTCCATACATATCAGCCTCATGCTCCTGAGTCCGTGTAAAAGTATTCAGCACCGGCGTCAGAACAAAGATGAAGACGGATGCAATAAGAATGACTAAAGGAAGCACGGCGGTGTCGCCGACGCCGCGGACCTGCCACTTCTCTCCCCAGCGGGTCAGCGACCAGTTCAAAGTACGATACAGAAGAGCAAACAAAGCCACAATGAGAACGGCAAAAAAGAAGATGCCATTGTAAATATGGTCCAGGACGTAATGCCCCATCTCATGTCCCATCACTGCCTGAATTTCTTCTGGCGAGCCGCGGTGGATCAGATTGTCATTTAGCGTGATGCGCGTTGTCTGGGCAAATCCGCTTACGTTTGCGCTCATGCGGGTCGTCTGTTTGGAAGCGTCGATCTCATAGACATTGGTTACCGGAATGCCGTTGGCTCGCGCCATGCTAAGAATGGGATTGGTAATTTTGGGGTTGTTCAACGGCTTGGGCGTGTTGAAGATAGGTTGCAGATAAACCGGAGAGACCAGCGCGCCCAGGACTACAAAAACGATGCTTACTCCCGCGCCCCATAGCCACCACGTCCGCGGGAAGCGCCGCGCCACACCAAACAGAAGGGCGCTGAGAACCGCGCCGAGCACCAGGTTAACGAGAAGGAGTTTGATCTGATCTCCCATCCAGGGAGCAAAGGTCTGCGTGGCCAGCCCGTACTTGTGCTCGCGAAAATAGTTTTCGTAGACCGTGATAGGAAAGAACATGACCGAAGTGACGAGAAGGTATTCGATCCAGTAGATCATGGTCTGCAGCGGTTTAAAGCGCGTGATGCGTTCGGCGAAGTTGCGAAAGGCAGCGGACCATCCAAGGCGCAGCAACAGCCATACGACTACCACACCGTAGAGAAAATCCCACAGGACCAGCCAGTACCCGCCTTCAAAGTACGCGTCTGATCTGGCGGTTGCGCTGGCGGGAATCTGGGCAAGATACGCCTTGGTGGCGGCATCGGCATTGAAATTGGGCGAAGCCTGGGCTTCCGGCGGGACGGTGACAACGGAGGGCATCTGTGCCGTCTGATCGGGCGTCTGCTGGGCATTGGTCAAGCAAGAGAAAACACATGACAGGAGGAGCAACAGGCCGCAAAATCGCGAAGCGCGATAAATCATATTTACCTTCCCAGCAGGATGTGCGTGCCAGTATATACGCCGGAGAGAGGGAAAATGTTGCAGAGGAGTAGCCGGGTGGCCCGGGCTTTTGATGTTGCGAGCATTACCAACACAGTGGGGTGCCCCGTCCTTCGCGTTCTGGGGGAAGCCCCAGTTTTTTCACATTCACCTGACACTGCTTCGTAGACTGGGGGGTGGGATGCTGGCACGCGCATGATGACTCGGATTGCCGACACGATTTTCGCGACAACGCCTTGAAACAGCATGGTTCGGAACACATTCTCGGGATTCCTCCACTCGCTCAGTCGCGGGATGCTCCTTCGCGCTCGGTCGGAATGACAGGGGTTAGGGCATGGTGGACGCGGGCGTAAAGGGCCGCTCTTCTACATCGAGAGCAATCAGCAATAGCTAGCAGCGTCGCGCCCTAAAAAGCGCCGATTATTTAGACATAAATGTCTAAAAATGTCTATTGACATGTCACCGGTCTTATGTCTATAATCGGCTTAGCCTGGAGTCCCTTTGCACCAAAGAGGCAGCCGTTCGCTTCCGATGGTGGCCCAGGACAGCTGCGGAACACAGAGAGAGCTACAGGGCGGATGGCCTTTCTGCCTGGAGGAGATAAATGAATCGTGAAGAAGTTATTGGCGTGATCAGGCAGACAACCGAAGAGTTGGGCCATGTGCCGAGCATGAACGAGCTGGTGACGACGAACCGGCTCAGGCGGTATGACCTGCGAAAGCACTTTACGGTGTATACGTCGGCGCTGGAGGCGTGCGGCTTGAAGCGGCATGGACAGGGATACGAGCTGAGCCTGGCCACGCTATTTGCGGACTGGAGCGAACTGGTGCGGCAGCTAGGAAAAGCGCCGACGATGGCCGAGTATGCGGTTTATGGACGCTACAGTCCGAAGGCACTGAGCCGGCACTTTGGCGGGTGGGCCCATATTCCGGGAGGGATGATCAAGTATGCGCGGGAGCATGGCCTGGAAGATGGCGCGAAAGACGTGCTGGAAGTGGTGGCGAGGCACCTGGAGGATGAGGAGTGCGGACCCCGGATTTTGAGGCGGAACACGGGGTCGACTTTGTGGCCAGGGTTGATGAAAGGCGAGCCGGTATACGGGCCTCCGACGGTGGATGCGCACCTGATGCTGGCCCCGACCAATGAGCAGGGCGTGCTGTTTCTGTTTGGAGCGATGGCGCGGAAGCTGGGCTTTGTGGTGCTGAGGATACAGACGGAGTATCCGGATTGCGAAGCGCTGCGGGAGATGGAGCCGGGCCTGTGGCAGCGGATAAGGATTGAGTTTGAATACGAGAGCAGGAATTTTCTGATGCATGGGCATCGGCCGGAGAAATGCCACCTGATTGTGTGCTGGCGGCATAACTGGGCAGAGTCGCCGCTGGAGGTGATTGAGCTAAGCAGCGCGATGAAAAACCTTTAACCACAAAGGGCACCCGTTCGACTCCCTTCGGTCGCTCAGGGCGGGCTGCGGAACACGGAGGAAGAAGACGATTGCCAATATCGCCGGAGTTAATTCCTGGCCTATGTTGTCAGTGGTGGCAAGACTAGATCGCCGGTTCCAGGCTCGTTGGCTGGTTGAGATTTTCAATTTTGACGCGCACGATGCGGTGGCCGTCCATTTGCAGGACGGTGTAGCGACGGCCGTCGTATTCAAAGCGCTCACCGGCCTTGGGGATCTTGCCCAGCTGGGACATCATAAAGCCGGCCAGCGTCTCAAAGCCTTCTTCGCGCGGCAGGACGATGTCATATTGGGTTTCCATATCGCGAAGATTTGAGGAGCCATCGAGCACGACAGCGCCGGAGGCCAGAGGCGCGGGCGTACGCTGCGCGATATCAAATTCGTCCTCAAGTTCGCCGACGAGTTGCTCCAGCACGTCTTCCACGGTGACCAGGCCGCTGATGGAGCCGAACTCGTCAACGACCACAGCAAGGTGCCGCTTGCGTTGCTGAAATTCGCGAAGCAGATCGTCCAGTGTTTTGCTTTCGGGAACGAAGAGGACTTCACGCATGATATGGCGCACCTTGGGCTCGCCGGACCGGCGGGCAAAGATATCGCCGGAAGAGAGACGCATTTGCATCATGCGGGACAGGTCTTTGGAATAGAGCAGGCCGACGATGGCTTCCCTTCCCTTCTCCGGGTCATACACGGGAACGCGCGAGTGCTGCTCTTCCACCACCTTGGCCATGGCCTCTTCCAGAGGCATCTCGGCGGAGAGGGAAAAAATCTTATGCCGGGGAACCATGATTTCACGCACGGTGACGTTTCCCATTTCCATGGCGTTGTGGATCATTTCTTCTTCGGCTTCAGGGAGCAACCCCAGCCGCCGGCTGGCGGTGACGATCAGCTTCAACTCTTCCGCGGAGTGCGCGCCGCCTTCACGCCGCAGGCGGGAGCCGAAACCGCGCAGCACCAGGTTGGCAGATTTGTTCATGAAGACCAGAAACGGGCGGGCCAGACTCATGAAGACGTCCATGGGGCCGGCGACGGCCAGGGCGACGCGTTCAGCGCGTTCCAGGGCCAAAGACTTTGGCACCAGCTCGCCGAGAATCACGAGGAGGTAAGTAATCGCGATGAAAGCCAGGGTCGCGGCCGTGCCATGGGCATAAAGCCGGGCATAAGGGATGTTACCCAGCCAGGGCTGAATCACAGCCGCCAGCGTGCCTTCGCCAACCCAGCCCAGCCCAAGGCTGCACAGGGTAACGCCGAACTGGACAGCGGGCAGGAATTCGTCAAGATGCTGCTGGATTTTGCGCACCGTGCGTGCGCCGATGCGATGCTGCTCAATAAGCTGCTGGATGCGCGTATCGCGCACGCTGACCATGGCAAACTCCGCGGCAACAAAGAATGCGTTGGCTGCCACGAGGAGTACCACCAGGATGATCCTTAGTAGGACCAAGGTGACCATGGAGATCTAATCATATAACGCCTTGGCTCAGTGCAAAATGGGCGAAAGTTCAGTGCTCCTATGGCTTTTGCTATCTTTTTCCCTGATCTAAGGTCTAAGCCTTTACCCTATACGGAATATGTACGTTGTTTTTTGGAACTTCCTTTATTCACCCAGCGTATTCAGAGAAGACATAATATTGAGGAGAGGTGCCGCATGGCGAATGGCAAAAAAAAGAGCAAGCGGCTCATTTATATCCTGGGCGCATTCATCGTTATCATTTTGATAGTGGTTGGGCTGGTTGCCGCGACGCGTGGCAGCAGCAAGATCGATCCTTCCAAGCTCGCAAAAGTGGAACGCGGTGACCTGGCCAAAAG
>JBARMK010000106.1:0-8010 GCA_049802395.1 Candidatus Angelobacter sp. | reverse complement strand
TAGCTGTCCTGATAATCATTCTGTGGCTCCAGCCCGAACCCGACCGCCAGAATGACAACTGGATTCGTGAGCGTGTCGTTCTGCGTCGCTTCATGCCAGGTGACGGTCACACCTTTTCTCCCGGGCGTTATGCCAATATTCGTAACGCCCAGCCGCACTGTGAAAGAATACTTTGGTTTTAGGTCGTTCCAGGCGGTTTCGATTTGAATCGCGACCTGTTCGGAGTACCCTGCACTCCATCGCAACAAAGGAAGATTGGCTTCCTGCTCCTGTGACTCCATATCCGGCCAATCATAGATGTAAGGATGAAGCCATCTCTGGCGGTTGTTGCGCTGCAATTCCATCAACTCTTCGAGTTCTTCCAAAACCCAAACTTTGGCGCCGTGCATTGCCGCGCCGGCAGCGGCTGTAAGGCCGGCAGCCCCGCCTCCAACCACAACAACCTCCCGCCCCTCATGAATAATGTTTTCCTGGGCCAAAGCCGTGATGAGGTTCAATGCGCGAACCTGCTGGGCGTACAGGGTCACATGTCTGGCAAAAGAGCCGAGGACATACAGGTGCTTGTATCCCGGTACATTGAACCATTGCAGGAGTTCGGCCCAATTGATTGGATTCATGTCCCCTCTGGAAATTTCGAAGAGTCAAAAACCTGCTACCGCACAAAGCAGGCGGGAGCGCAGTGAGTTCAGCCAAAGGCCAAGGGGTGATCGAAATTATAACGCCGCCGCGCCAAACAACGCCAATAAACGTAAACTCTGCACTTTTTCCTTTTAAGAACCGCTTCTTGATGAACGGGCCGGTCCCAGCCGTTAAAGTTAAGGCTTCCCAATCCCTATCGTGCCAGGGTTTCGGCTCCATGAAAGGATGGGTGTGTTGTGGCGTTATTCGGAGCGCCAATCAAATCAAGACTCGATATCGAGAAGCTCCATCGCCGTCGGGTTTGAATAATTCTATGTCCGCGAGCTTGGTTACAGCGCGTTCCGGAATCTGACTTCCGGATGGATTGCCGACGCTTTGCGCGCCACATCGAGTACGCTGTCCGTTTCCAGAACTCCGAGCTCACGATGCTTGATGAGGGCGTCCAGATGGCGTTGCTCAAATCTGTACCCTGGGGCCGCGACATGGCTCTTCAACGGCTTCTTCCCATCACTCGTCGGGTGAGGAAGAATCGCCACGTCGGGGTGCGAATGAAAAAGGTCTTCGCTGCGCTCGTCATGATCAAAGCTGGTCATCATCAGTACCATTCCATCGGGCAGATCGATGTAATGCGATCCAACAATAGGATGGAACAACTGGATGATGGGCACGAAAACCGGCTCAGACGAACCATCTGGCATGGCCCGCGAACCCGTTTGCACTGTTCCGCTCCATACGTTTTTCGGCAAAATGTAAAGTCTTCGCATGCTTTTCCATTCTCGGCGGCCACGGCATTCACGCCGTGATCGCGGACCAGTTCCCCCAAATTAGGGTTTGTCAGTGGGCTAAATAAGAGGTAAATCCCTTCAACTCAAAGGCTGAAAATTGTGTTGCAAGATGCAGGGAGATTTCATGCCGGCATAAAAGATATGCCGCGTGCTTCGGACGGTCACGGAAACCTTGGGAGCACTATAAATCTTCAGCGTGTGGCTTACGGGATAAGTAATTCCGGAGACGCATGGAATCGCATCTTCCAGGCTTATCTGCGCCGCGCGCTTCATAGAACCGTCTTCCAGCGTGAACGGATGTCCCGGGGTGGTCGCCAGCCAGTCATCCACGTTGAAAAACGTATGCACCCACTCGCTGCTGATGCAGTCTTTGTTCAGGCCGATCACTTCCACCCAGCCTTCTTGTGTGTCTTCATCCTCGGGACAAGCGATCCAATCGCCGAATGCGAGATCGCATGCCTTGATGATGCCTTTCGTGCGCTCGCGCACCAGGGCATCATAGCGAAGGCATGATCCGCCGATTCCGCCACCTCCGCCACCTCCGCTGCCGCTGGTGGTTGTAGAGGCCGCCAATGGAGCGGATGAAAGTGGGAAGTGGTCGCCCCGGGCCTGCTCCTGGGTCCAGGCAACTGACGTTCCCACATGCGCCCACGCGGGCGAACCTACGCCACCACTCGCCACCATGCTCACAACCTGGTTGACTTCATCAATGAAAGGATAAAAATTGTAAGGCGTCCCGGCCGCCAGCCCGGTAATTGTTTGCGACCCGGAATAGCTGTTGACCGTCAGCGCGCTGTCAGTTCTGCTGGCGCTAAAGTTCCAACTCCAGGTAATTGAGTTGGTAGTGCTCGTGTAGCTCAAACCGCCGGTGTACGTATTTGACATTGATCCCTGCTTTCCAATTTCATCCCCAGCGGGACTCCACTGCGGAAAGAAAAAGCAATCGTCAAAACGCACGTCGAACTGCAATCCGTTCATCGTCCATGCAGAGCCGCCGCTATTTTGGAGAATGCCCGTGCACCAGACGGCAGCATAAGCGGGTTTGTTCTGATTGGGTGCATTGGCAAAAGCGCTGGGAACTGTGAAATACGTGGACTGGAGATAGTAGCCGCCGCTATATATGCCTCCGCTCGCCGGCCCGATGAAGTTCGGATCAGGATTGCCATTTCCCAGCCCGGCCCCACCTTGCCAGCCGCTATATACAATCTGTCCGATGATTCCGCCCGCAGCATCGTAAAGAATGACGCGAATCGCCCCCCAGAGATTAACTCCCACAGGCAATGATCCATCCACAACCAGACGGATCGAACCGCCAAAGCAGTAGCTCTCGCCCGGCCTCACGGCAACTTTGTCGCTAATCACACCTTCGACGTAAAAATGACTGTCATTCGGAAGCACTGCCCCAGGTTTGTTCAGCACAATCGCGCACCGGCCGCTGGTACGCGGACTGGTGGTTTCAAGGTCCACCGTCATGTACGGATCTCCCAGGGATGCAAATCCCGTGCCGTTCCATGCGCTCCAATTGTCACCAAAGCGTTGCCCGTTAGGAATGGCAGTGATATTGGGATAGGTTGAAACCGGGCTGCCGGCAACGTTGTATTCAAATCCTGGATTGGCCAGCAGGTTCTTTGAAACCGTTTCCATCTGGCAAAACTTACCGGTCACAATGAACTGATAGGCTGTGGCATTGGCGATGCTCTGTTCCATCAGTCCGCTGGTATTAAACGAAGTAAATTTCAGATAAAGGGTCTTGCCGATAAACGATGGATCGTAGATATAAGTAAAGATTGAATCATCCAGCCGGGCGAAACCCTCACCTGCGGCGTGCGTAGTGATGTTGGTGCCAAACAGCCCACGCCGTAGATAAACATTTCCGGCGCCGTCCTGGCCTGCATTGTATTTATTGCTTGCGGTCAGGCTGACGCCTTGAAACGCAATAAACTCGCCTCCCGCGTAGCACAGCGTGCGATAAGAATCGGCATCGGCCTGCGTTCCGGATTGCAAAATGCCAAAGCTCTGCGTCAGGTCGACGGGAAAATAGTTCGTAACGTCTGGGTCTGCCCCGGAGTTGACCAGTGCCGTCACCGTGACGGCACTACTCGTCGTCGGGATGTACGGCGTCATGGCGCTTGTTTTTTCTAGTTGCGCGCCAAAAATCTGCACGGACGCGGCGGAGCTTGCGCCTGTGGCTGGCAGTATGGCAATGCCCCCTAGCATGCTGCCTGAGTTTGCCAGAGCGCCCGCGGCGCAAGAGAATAAAAATCGTTGCCACGATGTCGTCGCCGTCAGCGCGGGACTGCCAAGAAGGTTGGTCGTAATATCACCCAGCATGAGCTGTATAGATTGTGTGCCGCTGGGACAGCGCACCCAGATCGAGAACGTCCATGGAGTAGCGTTGGCATTGGCGCTGATAATCTGCTGCAGATCGGCTGCATGAACAAGGTTAGAGGTGTTCCGCGAGAGAGTGCTTGCAGAAACGCCAGCCAGGTCAGGCCCTGCCGCATTGCTCTGGATAAGAGTGTCCCGGCCATCCACTCCCCAGCTTGAAGTATTGAAGCCATTTGAATTTAGAAGCAGGTTGGTGCGCGATACTGCGGTGCCGGCGAGAACTCCCATACGCGCGGCGCCAAAAGTCTGGCCGATCTGATGATATTCGGTGTTGTCCTGGCTGACCCAGACGTGGCAACCACCCCAATTCGGGCTCGGGCCCGCAAGCGCAATCCATATCTCATGCTGGCCGCTGCGAGACAAGAGGAATGGCGCTTCAAACACGATCGGTGTATTCACGTTGCCCGGATCGGCATTGGCCTGGGGAACAAAGCCCCCCGGACCCTGTTGTGGATACAACGTTGGCGAGGCGGTGCCGAAAGGAAAGTCTTCAGCATCGATCTCAAGCTGGCCATTGTCATTTTCGCGGACTGCCGTGATTCGGACCGGCTTCTTGTTGTATCCCAGCTCCGGAACGGTCAGTGTCACCAGGTCCATCGGCTCCAGAAGATTGAACTGCCAACCCAGGGTGATGGTGTACGTCGCGCGTATTTCCACCTGGCGCTTGCGCAGAAAGTTTGCTACCTGTTTGGCGACCGCCGAGGTGGTAATCGAGTGCGCCTGCTTCGGTGAATCCTTGCGCAGCCCGTAGACCGCGATCATAGCATCGTCTTTGTCTTCGGCTATTTCAACGTTGTAATCGTTGGCCCGGTTCAGGAATTCCACTGAAACTGAGTTCATTACATCCGCAATCGAGGGTCTCTTCACCGTGACAGCGGCCAACAGGTCATTGCTGCTTAGGTCGTAAACGGGTGAAGTACTGGGGAGAAATGTTGCTCCGTTCCCTACTGCCGTAGTATCCCCATAGGGAACTATTTTGAGGACTCCCTCGCTCCATACCGCAGCGGAGTTTGTGACATCCAGAATTTCCTGGGCCCAGTCGGCAGCGGACTTTTGCGCATCAAGCACGGGCGAAAGAAAAAGGCCGTTCGCCACGCAGTAGTTCGAATACTGCGTAAGGTCGCCCAGAGGCACCTGTGGCTCTGGTGTCACCGTGACGGCCGCTCCGGTGCCAACGTTCCAACCGGCAAATGTTCTCTGGGTCGCGTTGGCAAAATTGGTCCCATCGGACAGCTTGAACAGAGCCGGGTCCCGCGCAACCACATTGATGGAATCGGAAACAGAATTAACCGTGTTGAAGACAATTTGCAGATCGGCCGTACCGGTTCCGGTGAACGGCAGCGAAAGATTTCGCGTGTTCCCTGGCTGAATCGTTGCCGATGCTCCGGCGTGGTTTGTACTCACGTTGACTGGCGCGGTTCCAGCGTTGGTCACCGTGATATTCACCTGGTATTGCACGCCCGCACTGTCCAGGCCGAAATCGAGATAGTACTTGAAAAATGTGCTGCCGCCGCTGCTCAGTATTCGATAAGCTCCCGTGCCCAATCCGTAGAAGGGATTTGAGAGCAGATCGGTAACTACGTCCTTCGGATTGGCATCGGTAATTCCGGCGCTGAAAGGCAACATTCCCAAAACTTCAAACGAGAGGTTCGGCAAGGTTCCACTCTCGCCGAGATCCATGGCCGAAGAAGCTACGTACGCCACTCCGCCATATCCAAGGTCCTGCCCCGCATGCCGCGAAGTGAGATAACTCCATGGCGCTTGCGGACGTGTTCCGGGAAACAGCGTCAAGCTAAGCTTTTGCTGCGGCTGCCCATTCGAGTTGGAATCGGGCACTGAATAAACGTAAGTGATCGTCATCACCTTGCCGGCATCAAACGCGGAAAAAGTATGCTGCCCGGTGCTTGGATTAAGCGTGTATTGCCCGGCCCCGGGCGAGCTTCCTACCAGGGCCATCGGGGTCTGCTGATTGCCAGTGAGTGTGATCGATCCATCAGAGCCATAATCGTTGACCAGCAAGCTATACGCATCCTGCCGGCCCACACCGCGGCCAGAATGGAATATGCGGCCGTCGTTCGGCGGGAGGAATGAACCCCCTCCTCCGGGAACCGTAAATTGAGCGGAGGTAGTCAGCAGCGTTAACCGCCCCTTGGTGTCCCACACATTGTTGATGTTTTGAATAGGTCCCAGGGCAAGTGCAGTAGCAACTGCGCTCTGATAAGTGTACGTAGTGTTGCTGATGGCATTGCCGCCGCCTGAGCCCAGCCCTTTCCCGCCCACTTTTTGCGTGGAGGTATGAGGAATCGCGGCAAAATCGCCACTCCACAAGAGGCGTCCGGAGATCCGGTTCTGGCCGTAAACAATAGGGATCACCTGGCCATAGGAACTGGTTTGTACACGGAGCGCGTTGAGAAGATTCGGTTTTGCGGCGAGCGCATTCTTGCCTCCGCCTTTTCCGCCCATTAAGCCCATAAGACTCCGGATACTATTTGTGAATTTGTTTGTTGTCTGCGCTCCGCCGGCAAGCGGATCGAGTCCGCTTAGTTCAGATGTCCGGTTTGACTTCAAATAACTTGTAGTGCCGGCCCAGAAGTTCGCCATCGCGCAAGGCATTGCCCAGCAAGACCCCGTGCGGGATGTAGGAATGAATAATCGTCGGCCAACCCACAACAATGGCGCCGTGCGAATAGGTGCGTCCAAAACGGAACACGAGAAAGTCCGCCGGTTGCGGCGGTCCGGCGATTTCCCTTACGAATCTGTCGATGGCCTTGAGATACAGCTCCTCTGATTTATGCAGGTGCCACTGTATTGAGTACTCCGGGGGCTGATAATCCAGCGGCAACACACCACATTCCTGGTATACGGCTAAAGGAAACATGGCACAGTCGGTGCCTGCCAGTTTGACGCGCCCGTGGTGGTGATACGGCGTGCCCAGCCACTCCCGTGCTGCGCGAACGATCTTGGCTCGCGTTTCGGCGTTAAGTGGCTGCATTGTGTCCTGCTCATACGTCGTTGTCGGAGATCTTTTGGATTAGGAATGAAGTAACCAGGCCAAACATTCGCGTGGCTGCTCGCAGGGCCGCGTCATACGTCGGATGGAATCCGCCGAAGGTGTTTTTTGCCATCACCACGAATTGACCGTAGCGGTGCGGAAGCCATTCGGACTTATGCCGGCGGAAGAACTCGAGCTCTTCCGCCAATTGCAAGGCCGTGTGTTCCCGAAGCATTTTGTCCGGCATCGCTGATGTTTCCCATGGCGCCTCTTTTTAAATCGCTGTTTCCGGTACCGGCACGTACGGAAATCCTTCAAAGTTGGCTAGGTTATTGAACTTTCCCGTGCAGGTGGCTTGCGTCTTGTCACAGCCGGGATAAGCGATAAAAGTATCGCCGGCGTTGGGCGTAAAGGGCAGGGGCGAGTTGAAGTAGAAGACCCCGCCGATGAACTGGCGGATCGCTTTCACCAAACCATTGTTGGCTCCGCTGGTAAATACCAATTGCCCGTTGTCGAAATATGTATCCGGCTGGACCGAAGCGGCGATGATCTTGTTGACGGTGCAAGGAGCCTGCACTGCCAGATTGTTAGCGAAACTGGACTTCAGCAATCCGCAGCGTGCATCAAAGAGTGTGTTCGTGCAGCCCGGTTGCAGGATAATCGCCGGGAGTTGCAGGTTCAGATAAGCCGTGGCCGCGTTGATGGTGAGCTTCACTCCGGTGCGCGTGAGCTCCTCTATCGGGCCGATGAAGCCGGAAAACCTCACCACTGTGCCGATCTGATTGGAGTTTGCGTCCATGAACAGGCGGTCGATGCGAAATCCGGCGCCGTCAAAAAGCCCCTGCCCAATGGCTTGAAGGATCGGCACTCCGCTAACCATGTCGCTTAAGCTTGCCTCGATCGTGACCTCAAGCGTGGCCACATCCATGCCAATCTTTTCTTCGATCGCGGAACGCGCGATATTCGGTGGGCCGGTCAGAGATGTGTTGCCCAGGACGACTAAGTTCGTGTCCCATGTGGTGTAACGCAGCGTGGTTCCGCTTTTGAGCGTGATGGTATAGAGGTCGGCCATTCGAATCTCAGTCGCGGTCTGCAGCCATGTGACGAGATTGTTGGCGCCGATATTTGTTGGTGTTTTCATTTGCGCACCGAGATGAGCTGGACTTCCTTGCACTCGTAAAGATTGAAATAGAAATTATTGAACTC
>JBARMK010000105.1:0-20155 GCA_049802395.1 Candidatus Angelobacter sp. | reverse complement strand
GACATTTGGCCGGAGAACATACTCGTTACTTCTCATAAACCGATTTTGATTGATTTCGGACAGGCAGTGTTTCGAGAGGCTGTTGGAGCAACTGTCGAGATTCCGGGACGCAACAGCCGATATATTGCTCCCGAGAAGGTAAGGTCAGTTGGCAGCGACATATATTCCCTTGGTGGCATCATGCATTACTTGGCAACGGGCGAAGACCCGCCCGCAAATCCGTCTCCTGATATTGATGTATTGAAGGTAGAAATTGAGAAAACTGTCCGTCGTACCAATCCTCTTTTATATCAAGAGAACTGTGGAGCAGTAGATATCATTTCGCGCTGCCTGCGCCGGAGTGATCAGCGAACTGCCCACGTTCATGCAGTCGTGGAGGAACTTGACACATTCTTCGGGGAACGTGCGAAGACTACCGTAACCGAGGCTTTAAAATCGGCGGCGCCGGAAGGAAATCATCTCGATAAAGGCGGTCACGAGCTATTTCGATGGATGGCAAGCCTTCGTGTAAACGCTCTTCAAGCAACGTTGACAGATATGGCTGGCGGTGTTTACGACCTCGTTGGCGACCACGAAACAATCGTAACAGGCTTGACACAATATCTCGGTCTTTTAGAGAAAAACGATGAATACCTGACGATATCTGTACCGAGATTTTGGTATCCAAAAAATCTCGGTATAAATGGCCGCTTCTTATCTATGAATACTCTTGCTGCGCAGCGTGGCGCTATAGTGAAGCGTCTGTTTGTGATAACAGATTCAGACCGTAAAGCCGCGGACTTTCAATCTATGATTGAGGCACACAAAAAAGTTCTTAGTCAGATCAGCGGGTTGGCCTTGAAGGGCCGATATGAAGTACGAGTTTCTGATGTAACGGAATCAGAAGAGAAAGACATTATGCGGAAGGGCCATCATTTCGGCCTTCTTGTCAGAGGGGATGATGAAGTCGCAATCTTTCCGCAATATCGTACTGACGGATCGCTTGCGGCAGTGAGATTTCGAGCGGGTAGAGACCTTGTGGGCGGTCTGCGTTACACTTTCGAGGAATACTGGGATCGAAGCGACGATCTCAAGTAACCCCCGCTAAATCGTCATAGCCGGGTGCCCCCTTGTTTTTCTTTTCCGCCCCTCACCATACCGTGGGTGCCCCATCCTTGCGTCCCTCGATCTCAATCGGATCTACTCATATCGACTGCGGACGCAAAGGGTGGGTTGAGATCAAGCTGCGATCTTGACCGGCCCCTCTTCTCCCAGAGAGTAATACCGGTCGCTTCCATCGCCACTGTTCAGGAAACGCTACTAAGCCGCGCTTTACCGAATATAGTCCAGTCTCTCAACAAGCTTTTTTTGTAAATACCAGCGTTTAGGAATTTTATGTTTGATTCAATCGTGACCGTTAAACGTTTGTTACCCACCCTTTGCGTCCGCAATCAGTCCTGGTTAAATATGCTATCTTGCAGGACGCAAAGGATAGGGCACCCACGGTTATGGTGGGATCAGCTAAAGATTGGGCACCTGAGATTGGGCACCTGGCGCTGCCATTGTCTAATGCCCCCCGGCTATCTCCTTAA
Source organism: Candidatus Angelobacter sp. (assembly GCA_049802395.1). Classification (GTDB taxonomy): domain Bacteria; phylum Acidobacteriota; class Terriglobia; order Terriglobales; family Acidobacteriaceae; genus Angelobacter. Next base: position 18,584 of record JBARMK010000105.1, on the reverse strand, counting down.
GCAGTTCCATATTTCCCGGAAAATGCCCTCTTCCTTCACTTACGTAATCCACTCTGCCTCTGTATCCAACTACCTGGCTGATCTTCCCCTGGATAGTTTGTGGATCCAGCCCAGTCCGATTGCAGTGCTTGTCATAAATAATAAACTGAACTGGCAAATAAACAGTAATTTCAGACGAGTTTTTGCTCGGCTACAGGCACTCTCTTTCTCTTATTTTCTGATTCGCACTTCATCCATCGTTCAAGCGTGAGCTGAGTGCTTCCGTCTTCAGCCACGTTAATCCATCCGAAAAATGGCCAACCATCCTCGCTGGTCCATTGCCAGCTATACAGCCCTGCGATGCTTTCCGGTCTTAACTGTTCTGAGTTGTGTCTGTTTGCGTAGGTCCCAAAATACGCTACTATGAGCGTCGTAAGCGAGGTGATGATTGCGACAATGATCGCCTGTCGAAATTGGAATTTTGCAGCAACCCCGTCGGGAACTTCTCCTGGTGATGGCATTTTTAGCAGCCTCCAGAATGCTAGTCGCTTTATACTACGCTAAGCGACTCAGAAGACTTCAGTAATCTCACCAAACACCGGTTACCCCCACTCTTTCTGTCTACTCTGCGTCCCTCACAATACCGTGGGTGCCCCATCCTTTGCGTCCCTTCAGTTCAAGCAGATCCACTAATTCTGATTGCTGACGCAAAGGGTGGGTTGAGATCGAGTTTCGATCTTGACCGGCCCCTCTTTTGCCAGAGTGTAATACCACTGCTCCATCGCCACTGTTCAGGTGACACCACAAGCTGCTTCTGTAGCAAGTGACAACTCTATAGTCGCTTCGTGAGCCTTAGACATTTTTTTTACCCACCCTTTGCGTCCGCAATGAGCCGTGAATAAATATGCTGTCGCGCTGGACGCAAAGGATGGGGCACCCACCGGGTCGTGTGGGACAGTAAAAAAGTACGGGCGGAATACATTGTGTTTGCCCACCCTTTGCGTCCGCAGTCAGTCCTATTGGTATATCCGTTCTCGCGTGACGCAAAGGATGGGGCACCCACATTGTGGTGGGATACGCAGGAGCAAAGGATGGAACCACCCACATTCTGGTGAGACAGAAGATGCTGAGGCACACATCCCAAATAAATATCTCGCGGGTTTACAAGGCGGACGCAAAGGCGGGTTTAGATCAAGCTGTGATCTTGACTGGCCCTTCTTCTCCCAGAGAGTAATATCGATCACTGCTCCATTGCCACTGTTCAGGAGACGCCACCAAGCCACGCCTTACCGGATTCCAATGAATGTAGTCGAGTTTCTCAATGAGCTTCTTCTTTGTGAATACGTTGAAGTCATAAAAGCGGGGATGCCAGAATGCTGGAGGAAGAGCTTCATCCGGCGGGCGCGAACGTCCCCGGGCACGGCACCGCAGCGCCATCCGTTGCTTCAGTACCTGCATGACCACGGCAACATTTCCATCGTCGGGCTCGCCGATGAGCAAATGGAAATGCTCCGGCATGACCACGTAGCCAATCACGGGGAATTCATATTTCTGCCTGACCTGTTCGAATATCTTCAGGAACAAGTCTCTGCGGGCGGCGGAATCGAGAAATGCCTTTCTCTGGTAACAACTACAAGTGATGAAATGGACGTCTCCGCCTCCATACCACCTACGTAGTCCTTTAGGCATGGCGGGGATTTTATATTCGCTGCAATCGTGAGCGTTAGACTTTTGTGTACCCATGGGGTGGCAAGGCGAAAAAATCACCGACAGTAAGAAAAATGTAAGGACAGGATCAGCCAGCAGCAGAAATGACTCTAGGCAGGGCAGCATTGAGCTAAAAAACATAGGCCGATTTTGTCGATTTTGATTGACTGATTTTACTGTTTTCGTTTATGATTCGCCTATCCAATCAAGCAGGTATATCTGCGATCACTCACTTTCCATTTTGGATCGGGAGTGCGGGACGATCTTTGACAATTAAGTAACCAGCATTCCCAATTAAAGGTCTCTCACCTAAGGGGTGCAGCTCACAGAAGGGGGTATCCCCGGGGTTGAATCGGCTAAGTCTATATTTTCCGGGGTTGAATGGGGGAGGGTAGGACACCCGGATTGGGACATCGGGACATCGGATGATCTAACAATCGAAACCGCTGAATTCTGCCCCATTGAGGCCAACACCCCAAGCCACGCCAATTTGGGATGACCTGGGAGGAATGGGGAGGGGGGAAGGGGGCCGGAATTTGGCAAGTGGGGTAATTGAGTAATTGAAACCAAAATCCGCAGAAGATGTCGGTAGTTCTGGTCTGCCCTACGGATCGATCTGCACCACATCGACGGCTTTGCCCACCACGTCGAGCTGGGTAATGCCGGTGGCGAGAGCGTCTGTGGTGGTGTCAAAGATATCGATTTCTCCGCCCTGCACCACATAGATCACGCTACGACTGGAAATGGGCTGGAAGCCGGTAACGTCAAAGTTCTGGCGGAAAGACGATTCCGCAGGAAACTTGGTTCCCGGAGTAACTGTGTTGAAGATGGTGAGGCAGCCGCGCACTGTGTTTGGCGCTGTACCGGGATCGACAGAGCAGCCGCTGGAGCCGATATACAAACGGCCATTGGCCAGCGCCATCTTTTCGTGCAGGCCATCGGTGATGGGAGTGGATGTGCCGGCGGTAAGCGAACCGGTATTAATGACGGTCAGGACACCACAGCGGGAAAGTGGACAGGCGGGGCCAGGACCTGTAAGCGCTGGAGCCGGAGTTCCGGCAACATACAGATTACCGGCGTTGAGCAGGCCTACGGTAGCGGCGGGAACCGCAACATTGGCGCTGAAGGCCGGCGTGGCGGAACTGAAATCGACTGAGACCACGCTGGCGGCCGTCCCACCGCATTGGGCGCCGCAGTTCAGGATGAAGGCCTGGGTATCGCTGGCGCCAAAAACCGCGGTAATAGGCTGATCCAGGTGGGACGAAGTAATGGTGGTAAGGACTTTGGAAGTGGTATCAATGACGAAAAAAGTATTGGTATTGGGCGGCACCTGGGCCTGAGGATCGCTGAAAATCAATACCTTAGTGCCGTTCGGACTCATTACCACCCGTCGCGCGTTAGGAACCGAAATGGGGCTGGGACTGGCACTTCCATCGGCGGTACCAACGAATTGAACTCCGCCGGTCGCGCGCTCAGCCACCCAGCCGAACTTGCCGTCTGGAGTGATGGCGATGTCACTGGGCAGATCGACGAGGGTGATATTGAAAGTCACTACTTCAGTGGCGCTGTCAATCACGGTGACGGAGTTCTGTCCAGTGCTCATCGCCAGAGTTTTACCGCCGGCGGTCACCAACTTGGTTGGTCCTGGAACCGTAAAATTCTTGGAGCTGACCGTGTCTCTGTTGGCGTCCAGCAGATTGACCGAATTCACCTGTTGATTGGAGAGCAATACGCGCTTTTTTATTCCCGTAAGCGGAGCTACGTTAGGGCTGGTGGTTGAACCGGAACCGCAGCCAACAATTGCCGCAGCCAGAAACACAACCCAAACCGTTGAGACATAACCGTTTCGACGCATTCTTTATTAGACCGTTTCCTCGATGAACCACGCCAGATGTGCTGAAATCGCGATTATAACAGAGCGTCTTTTCTTCCCATGAAGCATGCCCTGAGCAGTGGCCGGACGAGATTCTCCTATCCCACAGGAAGAACGGCGATCTTTGCCGTTTGTGCAGAAAATCTTGCTGGCGGCGAAATGGCACAATGACGGAAAGAACTCTCCTAAGGTATTCTTGAGATAACCATGCCTGTAGACCTGCTAACCCGGCTCAAAGAAGGCCCCGTGCTCTGTGACGGCGCTATGGGCACGCTGTTTTATGCCAAAGGCGTCTTCATTAACAAGTGCTATGACGAGTTAAACCTGACCCAGCCTGACATGGTGCGGAATATCCATCAGGAATACCTGAATGCAGGCGCGGCGGTGATTGAAACCAACACCTTTGGCGGCAACTCATTCCGCCTGGCCCGGCACGGCCTGGCTGACCAGGTGGCGGAGATCAATCGCAAGGGAGCAGCGCTGGCGCGCGAAGCCGCAGATGCTTTCAACCTGAAGAAGGCCGGCGACGTCCTGGTGGCGGGGTCCGTTGGCCCGCTGGGAATCCGCATAGAACCTCTGGGCAAGACGGCGCGTGAGGAAGCTCGCGTCTCTTTCCGCGAACAAATAGCTGCTCTGGTTGATGGCGGCGTGGACCTGATCATGCTGGAGACGTTCGGGTACCTGGAAGAGTTGCACCAGGCGATTCTGGCTGCGCGCGACGTCGCGCCTGGGATCCAACTCGTCGCCCAGGTCACCATAGACGAAGACGGCAACTGCCTGGACGGTGCAAGCCCGGAAACTTTTACCGCCAAGCTGAATGGTTGGGGCACTGACGTGATTGGCTGCAATTGCAGCGTAGGTCCGGTGGCGATGCTGGAAGCCATTGAGCGTATTCGCCGGAATACCGATAAGCCGATTGCCGCCCAGCCCAACGCCGGCATTCCGCGCAGTATTGAAGGGCGCAACATCTACTTGTGCTCGCCCGAATATATGGCCAGCTATGCGCGTAAGTTTGTGAACGCCGGCGTAAGCCTGGTGGGCGGCTGCTGCGGAACAACTCCCGAGCACATCAAGGCCATGAACTCTGCGCTGCGCATGGCCGATGCCAAGGGCAAGACCGGCGGCTTTCGCGTTGTAACGGAAGCGAAACGTGAATCCAGTATTACGCCGCCTCCGATGGCGCAGCGCTCGAATCTGGGGAAAAAACTGGCAGCCGGCGAGTTTGTCACGCTGGTGGAGATTGTTCCACCCAAGGGCGTTGACTGTCGCAAGGAAGTTGAAGGGGCAAAATTTTTAAAAGCCGCAGGCATTGACGCCATCAATATTCCAGACAGCCCGCGCGCTTCCGCGCGCATGAGCAATCTGGCGCTTTGCATCCTGGTGCAGCAGCAGGCAGGTATAGAGACGGTGCTGCATTTCACCTGTCGCGATCGCAACGTGCTGAGCATGCAATCTGAGCTGCTGGGAGCGTTCACCACCGGAATTCATAACCTGATCTGCATTACCGGCGATCCGCCAAAGCTAGGAAATTATCCTGACGCCACCGCGGTGTTTGATGTGGATGCGATTGGCCTGGTAAACCTGGTTCGCAATTTGAACCTGGGGCTTGATCTGGGCGGAAATCCTATAGGCTCAGGCACTAAGTTCATGATTGGCGTAGGGGCAAACCCGGGTCTGGTGAATATTGACGAAGAAGTTCGGCGCTTTGAATATAAGGTGGAAGCCGGCGCGGACTATGCTGTGACGCAGCCGGTCTTCGATACCGCGCTGCTGGAGCAGTTCCTGCGCCGCATCGACCATCATCGTATCCCGGTGCTGGCAGGCATCTGGCCGCTTACCAGCGTACGGAATGCTGAGTTCATGAAAAATGAATTGCGCGTTTCCGTGCCGGATTCAATCATCGAACGCATGGCACGCGCACCTAATGCTGAGGCTGCCCGCGCTGAGGGAATCCTGATCGCGCGCGAGATGCTGCAACAGGTCCGAGGTCTGGTGCAGGGAGCGCAAGTGGCTGCTCCCATGGGGCGTTATAGCTCGGCGATTGACGTACTGGATGGCGTCGCCGGCTCAAAGACCGTGAGCGCCTAAGCGCAGCTAGATCAAGAGTCTTAGGAAACATTCATTTCTGCTGGCGCCGTTGCTGAATGTCGTTCATTTTTTCCCGTGAAAAATCCCGAACGGCTTGTGTTTCCCGGAGTAGAATGTTCTATGGAGTTTCGGCTCTGTGCCCAAATTTGAAGATTGTCTTCAACGCCTGGAACAAATCGTAGACGAGCTTGAGAAAGGCAATGTGCCGCTTGAGCAGGCATTGAAACTCTTTGAAGAAGGGCTACAGCTTTCTTCTTCCTGCCGCAAGGAGCTGGAAGAAGCCGAAGGCAAAGTCGAGATTCTTCTCCGTCAAAACGGAAAGTTACAGCCTGAGCCCTATGATGCAGCCGCTGAACGGGCCCAGCATTCGGTCAAGAAATAATTTCTTCACAGCCTGTGGGAGGTTCCCGCAGCTTGCAAACTCCAGCGAAAGCACCACCTTTGTTTTCGCACCCAGCTGAATGAGGAAGAGCCGATGAAACCACTCAGTGTAATTGTCGCTCAAAGCAACGGACAGGCTGCCGAAGTACTGGCCAATTCTCTCTATCATCATTTCCGCGTTGTGCATATAGCCGGTGATATGGCCGGCCTGCGGCACGCGATCCCCAGGCATCGGGCCGATGTGGCGATCATCGACCTTGAACTGGCTGCACTCAGCGAAGTACAGGAGCTCAGGCGGGAGTTCAGTGCTACCAGGATTATTTGCACCCATCGCCTGGCTGACGATCAAATGTGGTCAGAGGCGCTTGCCGTCGGCGCAGCCGACTGCTGCAATACCTCTGATGTTCGCGCCATTGTGCTGGCCGCGAGCAATACCCAGGCACTCTCTCACGCCCACGCGGCGTAAAAGCACTGTCGGTCGCTCCTCCCGTCCACCTGCAAGAAGGAGCTGATGTACGATGCTCCTTCTTGTGGTGCCTGAGCCCTCGCGGTCTCTTGGGAAATCCTTGTCTGTTTTATACTCAGTATTCATGTTGAAAGACATACTTGAACAAGGCCAGCGCACGATTGACGCGACTCTGGAAAGACTTTTGCCCGCCGCCAGCGTCAGGCCTGGCTCGATTCATCAGGCAATGCGCCACAGCGTCTTTGCCGGCGGCAAGCGCCTGCGTCCTATCCTGTGCATGGAAGCCGCGCGCATGATTGCCGGGCGCCTTCCGGAAGGCATAGAAGAACTGGGTAGCGCGCTGGAAATGCTGCACACATACTCCCTGATTCATGACGATCTCCCTGCGCTCGATAACGACGATCTTCGCCGCGGCAAGCCTACCTGCCATGTGGTCTTTGGTGAAGCGTTGGCGATCCTCGCTGGCGACGCGCTACAGACACAGGCGTATGAAATCCTGGCACGGTTAAAATGTTCTGCGGAAGCGCGCGTGAAAATCATTGAAGAGATCGCGCGCGGCACCGGGACCGTTGACGGCATGATTGGCGGACAGGTAAAAGACCTGGAAGCTGAGCGCCAGAAGCCCGATGCCGCAACGCTGGAATATATTCATCGCTCTAAAACCGGCGCTCTAATCACGGCCAGCTTGGTCAGCGGTGGCATGTACGCCAACGGCAGCGGCGCCGATGTCCAGCGACTGCGCGAGTTTGGGCGCGCGATTGGATTGGCCTTCCAAATTGTGGATGACGTTCTAGACGTGACACAATCCTCCGAGCAACTGGGAAAAACCGCCGGCAAAGACACGGCTTCAGAGAAGGCGACTTATCCTTCCCTTTTCGGGATTGATGAATCGCTTCGCCAGGCTGACGCCCTGGTCAACTCCGGTTGCAGCGCCCTCGATTCGTTCGCCACGCGCGCGCAAACCTTGAAAGATCTGGCCCACTTTCTCATCCAGCGCAAGAAATGAACAGTACCTGAACTGCTACCTGTGCAGAAAATTGCTTCTTTCTGGCTGCACCGCCATGTTAGTATTCCCACGCATATTTGTCCCTACACAGAATGTGCATGAAGTTCACCTTTTACCGGCGGTACGTGCCGTCGCAAACGTTTGTGTTTTCCAAACCAATCCGTTTTGTATTGCAGTACGTACTCCAAAGAAACGCCATGTCGAGGGCTGCTGACGCCCAGTTTTGCAGATGATGCTCTCGGCAGGCGCATAAAAAGGAAGGAGATTTAAACATGACGAAGTCCGTGCGTTTAATGCTCATGGGGGCCGCGTTGACAGGATTTGTTGCCGGCCAGACCGCATTTGCCCAGGACACTGGCGGAGACAAAACCGCGAAGTCCGACTCCGGCAAAAAAGCCACTAAAAGCAAGAAAGAGAAGCACGCCTGCAAAGGCCAGAACTCCTGCAAAGGTAAAGGCGGCTGCGGATCAACCAAAGGTAAGAATGATTGCAAAGGTAAAGGCGAGTGCCGGACAGACGGTAAGCCCATGCCAAAAGAGGGCGACAGCAAATAGTTTTCAGGTCCTCTCAATTGAAGAGGACCGGTGGATCGCCGCTGGTCCTCTGTTTAGAATTAGTCAAAAATCCCCGCTCTCTTTACCAGCTTTATGCCCGCAAATCGCTTCAACGGATACAAGGACTACGGCGTAGGAATCGGGCTGCGCATTCCTCATTACAACCATATCTTTGAGAAAAGGCCGGTTGTTGACTGGTTTGAAATCATCTCTGAAAATTTTATGGTCGATGGTGGCCGTCCGCTCCATGTGCTTGACCAGATATTGGAACGCTATCGCGTGGTCCAACACGGCGTCTCCATGTATTTCGGCTCCGCTGAACCGCTGAACCGCGAACACCTTACCCGACTGAAGAAGCTGGTTCGCCGGACCAACACTCCCTGGCTCACCGATCACCTCTGCTGGGGCAGCGTCGATGGCCGTTATTCCCACGATCTTCTTCCCATGCCTTATACGTTTGAAGCCGCCAAAAGAACGGCACAAAAAGTCCGTGAGGCGCGCGACTTCCTGGAAGTGCCCATCGCTGTAGAAAACGTGAGCAGCTACGCTGAGTTCCACGTTTCCGAAATGACCGAATGGGAATTTCTCAATGAGGTCGTGGAAGACGCCGACTGTGGCATCCTGCTGGACGTCAATAATATTTATGTATCGTCGCGCAATCATGATTTTGATCCTTTTGAGTATTTGAAAAGCGTGCCTGCCGAGCGTGTGGCACAAATCCACATCGCAGGACATTCCAAATACGAAAAATATATTCTCGATACTCACGATCACCCGGTGATCGACCCCGTGTGGCAGCTTTATGCGAAGGCTATTGAGTTGGTTGGCCCCACGGCCACGCTGCTGGAGTGGGACGACCATATTCCATCTTTTGACGAAGTCCACCGGGAAGCGCTGAAAGCCAAGAAGCATGTTCCGGCGGCTGCAACGGTGGCGTCATGAATCTGGCACAGCTCCAACGCGCGGTCTTTGACGTGGTGCGCCAGCCGCTCACAGAAGACGAACGCATGCGGGAGCAAACGCTTGACGGCCGATCGACCAAACAAATTGCGGAAGATATCATAAAACCGAATGATCGGCTGACCTCAGTCGAGCGCCTGGAAATCTACAATCGCGTTTACTGGTTCCGGCTTCTCTCTTCGCTGGCGGATGATTTTCCCGGGCTTCGCGCCGTGGTCGATCAAGAGCAATTCGACAAAATCCTTCTGGCCTACCTAACGGAACTTCCTTCCGAATCTTTCACTTTGCGCAATCTTGGCGCGCGGCTGGAAGCATGGCTCGGCCAACACCCGGAATTCACTCCCGGACGCGAGCGTATTGCACTTGATATGGTCCGGCTTGAGTGGGCCGACATTGAGGCCTACGATGCCGCCGAATTCCCCAAGCTGACGCAGGAGGAGCTCGGCGCGCTGGGAGAAGATCCGGTTTTTCACCTGCAGCCAAATCTCTTTCTGCTTGACCTGGCGTATCCCGTTGATGAATTTCTGCTGAAGGTCCGTGAAACCGAGGAACCGGAGAGCGATATCGCCAGCAACGTGGTGATGATGGACCACTCTGACGCAAAACCACGCAAGCATCATCCACTACCGAAGGCCAGGAAAATCTTTCTGGCCGTCCATCGCCAGGAGGACATTGTCTATTTCAAGCGACTGAAACCCGAAGCATTCGCCTTGCTGCGCGCCTTGCAGCAGGGTCAGCCGCTTTCGCAGGCCATCGAATCGTCAGTCGACTGGTCAGGCAAAAAACTGGAACGCATCATGGAACAGTTGCATGATTGGTTTGCCAACTGGTCAGGACTGGGTTGGGTTTGCCGCGCGCTGGAGAGTGAATCACACAGATGAACTCCCTGACGCAAAAGTTCGCGATCGCCTACGCATGGCTGGTTAAGAGCGCAAATTTCCTGCAATCGCCTTTTTTGCTGGCAATACGCGTCTATTGGGGATGGCAGTTCCTGCAGAGCGGCATTGGCAAGTTCTCGCACATTGACAAGGTGGTTAGCTTCTTCACCGATTTGGGAATTCCGGCTCCCACATTAAACGCCTATTTCAACGCCTCTCTGGAAACAATCGGCGGAATCCTTCTGATACTCGGGCTGGCGTCGCGGCTGATCGCCGTGCCGCTTGTAATCAACATGATTGTGGCTTACATAACCGCCGACCGCGAAGCGCTTACATCCTTCTTTTCAGAGCCCGGTAAATTCTTCGGCGCCGATCCATTTCCCTTCCTCATGGTTTCGCTGCTGGTCCTGATCTTTGGCCCCGGAAAGCTGTCGCTTGACACCCTGATTGCCAGGAAACGCAAACGTCTGGCGCAGGTTGCTGCCACCGCGCACTAAGCCAGATGTTAGTCTGTCAACATGAGTGGTAGTAGCCTCTCCGGTATTGTCTTGCCCGTGTTGCTGGCACTAAGTTCGATCCAACAGCTCCGCGCCCAGCAACGTGGTCCCAACAATGTTGTGCTCAAGGTTACAGGCGGGAAGGTTGACGTCACGCTCCCCGATGAGCCAATGAAGCTTTCCCATCAGGACCTGCTGAATTGGGTAAAAGCGTCAGCCAACGCTGTAGCAAACTATTATGGGCGATTTCCTGTTCCGCACCTGACTTTGCGGATACGCGCCGGCAACGGGTCACGCATTGGCCATGGCGTTACCTATCCTAAAGATGGCGGGCTGATCCTTATCGGTGTTGGCCGCGACGCGGATATTGCCGAGACCAAGGACGATTGGGTGCTGGTCCACGAAATGATCCACCTCGCGTTCCCTTCCATGGAGGACAACCATCACTGGATCGAAGAAGGCATCTCTACATATGTTGAGCCGGTGGCCCGGGTGCGCGTCGGTCTGATGACTGTCAATGAAATGTGGCGCACCTTTGTTCGCGACATGCCCAAAGGCGAGCCAGGCTCCGGCGACGAGGGTTTAGACCAGACGCCCACATGGGGCCGCACCTACTGGGGCGGCGCAATGTTCTGCCTGGTGGCTGATGTGCGCATTCGCGAACGAACCAGAAATCTCAAGGGCCTGGAAGACGCGCTCCGTGGTGTTTTAAACGGTGGAGGCAACATCAATGAAGACTGGGACATTGAGAAAGCGCTGGCCCTGGGCGATAAGGCCACCGGCACAACCGTTTTGCGCGACCTTTACCATGAGATGCGCGACAAGCCTGCGCCCGTCGACCTGGACGCGCTTTGGAAAAAATTAGGCGTGGAGATGAAAGACGGATCAGTCAGCTTCAATGACAAGGCGCCAGAAACAAATATTCGGCAGGCCATTACCGCTCCTCAGGTTTCCGCTCAATCTGAGAAGCGCTGATCTTCAAGAACGACGGTCCGCCCATCAAAAAATCGAGGCGCCCACAAGGAGCGCCTTGCCCTGGCAAAGGAGAGCCGAATTTAATTGGGCATCACTACTGAATCAATTACGTGAATCACGCCGTTCGACTGATTCACGTCAGCGATGGTCACCAGCGCCGAACCGCCTTTTTCGTCTTTCAACATGATGTGTTTGCCATCGTGCAGACTGAACCAAAGCTTACCGCCTTCCACGGTTGTGACTTCAGCAGTGCCTTTGCCGGCCTTGATCTGCTTCATTAGATCGGCAGCGCTGAGCTTGCCCGCTACAACATGATACGTAAGAACTCTCTTCAGGGTGTCCTGGTTTTCGGGCTTAAGTAGATTGTCCACGGCGCCGGCCGGCAGCTTGGCAAAAGCCTCGTTGGTGGGAGCAAATACGGTGAATGGGCCTGGGCCTTCCAGTGTTTCAACCAGGCCAGCGGCTTTCACGGCAGCCACCAGTGTGGTATGGTCTGAGGAATTTACAGCGTTCTGAATAATATTCTTGGACGGGAACATCTCCTGTCCGCCTACTATCGGGTTCTTCGCGGTTGCCAGCATGGCTGTGGTTGCCAGGGCCATTATGGCTACCAGTGCGTAAACTCTATTCTTCATTCTTTCCTCTGTGAGCGATTGTTTCGCTTTCACGTGAATTACGCGCCGCAGTCGTAACTGGATTGCCTGAATGTTTCTTGCTGAATTTTCCGTGTTTACCAATCCAAGAGGAGGCGGCCTCCGTACATTCTGGAAGAACTCATTTCATTCGCCGGTTAAGTGTCTTGCTGTCCGGAGCACCGCGCGTTGGATTGAATCAACGTGCGGTGCCCGGCACAGCCATTCGTGACTAGCACAGCATCTAGTAATGGAATTTGTAACGCAACTGGACCGCGACCATGCGCGGATCTCCAAAATGTGAGCCGCCAAACGTGTTGCTCAGGTCGACGAAATAGTGCTTGTTCGCTAGATTAGTTGCGGTGATTTTCGCTGACCAGTTTTCACCGAACGATCTTCCCAGACCAAGATCGACGGTGGCATAACTGGGAAGATGGTCCGGACCGCCTCCGTTCAGAAAGCCCGAACCATACACAACATTGCCGGAAATCCATGACTTCGCCGGAAGGACGACGCTGACGCCGGTGCTCAGCGTATTGCGCTGGTCGTGGTCAAGAAAGAACAAACCCGCGTCCGGTAAAACCGTAGGATCAATGAATCCGCCGGTGACTCCGCCAGACCCTTGTGCCGTTTGGTGGGAATAGGCAAGATGAACGTTGATTTTCTTCATCAGTTTTGGCGCGCGGACCGTCACCTCAGTGCCTTTGATCCGGGCCCCCTGGATGGTTAGCGGAAAGAAAATCGAAGAATTTCCGATGACGTCGTGATCGAAGAAGTTATGAGCGCCAGTACGGAAATTATCTACCTCAAACGCCCATCCTCGAATTGGAATGGTTATGCCAATCTCGTGCTGTTCGTCGCGTTCTCCACGGAGCGGTGCAAATATCAGGCCTTGATCCAGCGCGCTTTGCAGCAAGGCGCCGGATACGGTGCTGAGCGGAGGCGCCTGATAGAAGCGGTTATAGGACCCACGCACCACCCACCCAAGGCGCGGGATTCGAATTGCGGCGCCGATGCGTGGGCTTCCGGCAGTTTCCGTGATGAGCCCGGAAAACCGGGTAAACCGCACCCCGGCATTGATGGTGAGCCAAGAAAAAGCCTTGAACTGGTCTTCTACGAAGAACGCTTGCAGGTTACCGCCGATTTTTTCGCGCTGGCTGATGGCCTGGCCGCTGCCATCGTTCGCTATCAACGCAAATAGCGTGTTATCGTTCTGGGCAAAGCCATCGTATCCGATCTTTGCATTATGCCGCCCTTTTACCACTGCTAACGAGGTCTGCCCGCCCAGATAAGACGATGCCCGATTATCGGTTGAAATGGGAACGTCAATCGGTCCACCCTCAAACGCTGCGCGATTGAAGTGATAGGACGGCGCAACGGTCAAAACGACTCCTGAGCCTACCGTGTGAATCCAGGAAAAGCTCCCTAAAATATCTTGTTCACGCTCGCGGTCCTTGACCGGATCAGCGCTGGGGTCGATCGGTACCTGATAATAGTCCGTACGTGCTGCGCCGACAAAGCGCAGCTGATCATTCGGCGTGGTATTGAATATCAATGAAGTAAACGCTCCACCACCCGCCGCTTGATTATGGACGTTCGCGCTGGTAGGAGTCGCGAATCCATGGTCAGTCCGGTTACCGTTAAGGCTAAAGTAGTATGCGGAGCGGTCATTGTGATCGCCAAAACTCAACTGGTTATCGGTCGCGTTGAAATTCCCATAACTGGTTACCAATTCGCCCTGGCGGGAGCGTTCAAATCCTGAACGCGTTACTACGTTGAATACTCCATAAGTCCGGTCGCCAAATTCCGCTGAATAGCTCCCCCGCTGCTCCTCAATATAGTCAATGTCTTTAGGATCAAACTGCGGCCCCACGTTGCTGGCAATATTTGTGTTGGGCACAGGCACGCCGTCTATCGCCCACGTTACCTGATGCCCGCCGCGGACGTGGAGTTGGTCATGCACCATGTAGGCCCCTGGGGTGTAATCGGTGATCATGGACAAGCTGTTGCTACGGTCGGCCCCGGGAGTTTCGCTGATTTCTTCACGGCTCACAAGCGTTTCCGGGGTTGATGACGATGGATTTACGAGCGACGGAGCGCCAGAGACCTCCACCGTCTCCTGCCGCGCGGAGATGGACAGCGCAAAATGCAGTTCCTGCACGTTGCCTGAGGTCACGGTTGCCGACTGCTGCTGGTTGGCAAAGCCGGCGGAATTGACCTGAATGTCATACTCTCCCACCGGGACGTTGAGAATTGTAGCTATACCCTCTTCATCGGTGGTCCCAGTTTGTTTGAATGCGGAAGTGTGGCTTTTCACCACTACCTCTGCCCCCTTCACAGGCCGGTGTTGTGGATCATGAACAATCGCCTTCACTGTTCCGAACACAGAAGCAAAGACCTGCAGCGGCGCCAGCAGCGCTAGAAAAGTTATGATTGCAATAAATCGTTTTGACATCTTCATCCCCCCAGGGGAGCAGCCGGCTCCCTTTTAATGGTTCCTATCAATCGCATCGACCGTGATAGCGCCTGCTCTCTACTGCGGACGAATACGGCCACAAAGAGTCGAATGACATCCGGCAAAGCATGAATTTGAGTGCAGGAAACGATGGAACGGCAACGCCGATAACAAAGTTTGGCGCAACCCATGCCCCTACTAATCTGCTTTGCGCAGAGCTCTAGGCGAGCGGAGGGCCGCGGTCAGTATGCGAAGAAAAACCGGCGCTGGTGAAGGTGACCGGAACAAAATGGAAGACCGGATTGCTCACCGCCAGTGGGGGAATAGTAGAAGTTGTTATCAGTACCGATCCGCTCCGCGGGTGCCCTGCGGTACAGCAATCCATAGGACATGGAACATCACGCTCGCCGGCGGACAAACCCGCACTGGATGCAGGCTCGGCGGCGTGGTGATGATGCTGGTGCATCGGCCGGTCGCAATGGGTCGCGGCGATCTCATGACACGAGACTGCTTTCCCGGTTCCCGTGCACGCAGCCGCCATAATTGGCGACAACGTCGACGAAAGCAGGGCAAGCACAGTCGAGATGGAGAGAAAACGCCGCATGGTACAAATCGGAATATAGCGCGCCCTCGACGCCGAAATCAATGGGATTTAGAGCTCAATTTCATTAAATTGGCTAATTTTCGCACCCGGACACGCAAAAGAGCCCACAAATCTAGAGTCCTCAGGCCTGCAATCGGTCACAGTGAATCCAAAGCTCAAGAGAGCAGCAGTCTTATTCAGGGCACAGCAGGTCGTACTTTTGGCGGATGCCATTCCAGTCCGTTCGCACCCGCCCACAGAAATCCGCTCCTGAGATTCTCAGGCGGTATCTGTGCAACCGCATTCCAGAAGAGGTACTCCATGTCGTCAAGGTCCGGTTCAAAATCAATCATCCCTGCGGCAAACGGGACTTGCCGGTATACATGCCGGGCGACTTCCACCAGCGCTAAATCAATCTCTTGCTGCCATGCGGTGTATCCCTGCGAGGGGCCGAAAGGAAAACCGCCGGTCGGATAGATTTTGTCAATTGCGGCAAGGGGAATGAATAACTCCAACCAGTCGGGTTCGACCTGCTGCGTGTGAAAAATATAGCAGCCGCACGGGACCTTTTTTCCGTTCGGCAGCGTCAACACGCCATAGCGGTGGTTCTCGACCGGGCCGCTCGCGTCCACGCGAGGCTGCTCGTATGGCTCTTTGTTGCGATTTAAATACCACCCGTCCAGCGCTGGATAGGACAGCAACGAGACCAGCGCAGCCCGCGAGTGTTCGTCAGAACGCTCGTTGAGATCGATTGCCAGTGTATAAAAACCGTTGGCCCAGGCATCGGGCGGGGTAAAGATCAGGTCGGCCACAGCTCAATGTTTTCCCAGATAAAAATATACCGCCGGCGTCACGATCAGCGAAAGCACCATGGAGATCACAATTCCGCCAATCACGGCAATGGCCAGGGGCTGGAGCATTTCAGATCCCGATCCAATTGCGAATGCCAGCGGCAACATGCCTGCCATGGTGGCTAGGGCGGTCATAAAAATGGGACGCAGCCGGCGACGTCCGGCCTGGATCATGGCTTCTTCCGGCTCAAAGCCAGCGTGAGCGAATTTCTGGTGGGCATCCAGCAGCAAAATGCCGTTTTTCGCAACAATGCCGATCACCATGATCAATCCCATGAGGGAGGCCAGGTTGACCGTCTTCCCTGTGATCAGTAGGGCCAGGAACACGCCTGAAATCGAGAGCAAGGCCGAACTCAGAATGGCGACCGGAGCGGAGAAATTCCGGAACTCAAATAAAAGCACCGTGAACACAAGCACAATCGCCAGCACCAGCACTACGGCCATGTCATGAAAGTCTTTTTGCTGCTGGGCATAAAGACCACCATAGGTCACGCGAATCGAAGAAGGAAGATGCAAGCCGGCAACAACTTTTTGCACCTGTTTCACGCCTGTACCCAGGCTCACGCCTTCCAGACGGGCCGTTACCTCTACCAGTCGTTGCAGATTTTCCCGCGTAATTTCGGTTTGTCCGGGCTGCTCGTTTATCTGCGCCAGCGAACCCAGCGTTGCGGTTCTGGCTGCGGAGCTCACCAGAAGAGTGTTACTCATGGCTTCAAGCGACGAGCGGTTCTGATCGGGAAAGCGTACGCGGATGGTATAGGCGCGATTGTTGGCGATCAGCGGATTGGGTGAGGTAATCCCCTGCAACACCGCGGTTGCGTCCGTGGAGACTTCTTCGGCGGTAAATCCTGCTTTGGCTGCGACCGTGGGATTCACCCTGAACTCCACCGCCGGGCCGCTCATGGTGTTCTCGATTCCGTTCTTCAGATCGACTACGCCTTTAATCTGTGCAATGGCATTAGCCACACGCGGCGCCTGCGCTTCCAGCAGCTTGGGGTCTTCAGAGAAAAGTTTGATCACCACCGGCTCAGGCGCGCCGGTCAGGTCTCCGATCATATCCTGTAGCAGCTGTTTCAGGTCGACATCAACTACCGGCTCCTCTTTCTTGATGGTGGCGCGCACGTCAGCCATGATCTCATCCACGCCGCGGCTTCTTTTTGCCTTCAACTTCACCGATATGTCGCCGGTGTTCGCCTCAGTGACAGCGGCCAATCCAAGCTGCAAGCCGGTGCGTCGCGAGGTGCTCTCGACTTCCGGCACTTCGGCAAGAATTTGTTCCAGGTGAGAAACCACGCGATCGGTTTCTTGCAGCGAGCTACCCGGCGGCATAAGGTAATCCACGATAAAGCCGCCTTCATCCATTGACGGCAACAGATCGGAACCGAGGAAGTAGAAGCAGCCGAGCGAAATTACGATCAAAACCGCGGCTCCCACCAGTAAAAACCGCGGATGTTCCAGCGCGCGGCGCAGCCAGCGATCATAAAAATCAATCACGCGGCGGAAGAAACCAGTCATCGACGCTTCTTCGGCAGCCATGAGCCTGCGTACCTCCTGATCAGCATCGGGGCTTTCCTCGGTCGGCGCGGATTCAGCCGCTGTACTTTTCCTCCGCAACAGGAAAAGGCTCAGAGTCGGAGTCCACGTCAATGCCAGGATAAGAGATGTAAGCAGGGCAGCGCACATGGTGACTGCCAGCGCGCGAAAGAACGTCCCGTTAACGCCCGTCATGGAGATCAACGGCAGAAAGACCACAATAGGCGTAAGTGTCGATCCAATCAACGGCACCATGATTTCCGATAACGCGCTCTCGATGGCTTCAATTCTTCCTTCGCCGGCGTCGCGATGCAGCACGATGTTTTCCACCACCACAATCGCATCGTCGATCACGAGTCCGACGGCTGCAGCGAGTCCGCCCAGGGTCATGAGATTGAAGCTCTGCCCCAGAAGTTTAAGTATCACGAACGTCACAAAGATCGTGACCGGGATTACCAGGCCGGCCACTACCGAGCTGCCCCAGTCGCGGAGAAAAACTACCAACACAATGGCGGAGAGAATCAGGCCGAGCAGAATGGCATCGCGTACGCTCTTGATGGAGTCTTGCACGAGCCCCGATTGATCATAAAAGGGCGTGAGTTGTACTCCCGGAGGAAGTGTGGCGCGAAGGCGATCGACTTCCGCGTGAACTTCATTGGCGACCACCACCGTATTGCTGTCCGGCTGGCGGTTGATGTTCAGCAACACCGCTGGCTTGCCATTGGCTCTGACCATCGTATAAAGCGGCTTAACTGACTGCTGCACCGCTGCCACGTCGCCAATGCGGATAGGAATACCCGACTGCGTGCTCTTGACGACTGTCTTCGCTAGATCACCCGCGGTCTGTGCCTGGCCGGAAACCAATCCCAGCACCAATTGATGATTGCGTTCGAACAATCCCGGCGAATCCACCAGGTTCGTGGCCTTCACGGCGTTCAGAATGTCCGTGACTGTTACTTGCGTTTCCAGCAGCTTCGCGGGCGCCGGGGTAATCTGAAATTCCGGCTCCTGCCCACCCTGGACGATCACAGTGGCCACGCCCGTCATGCGATTGAGCCGTGGCGCGATATCGTACGTAGCCATCTCCCACAGCTGGTTCTGCGGGACCCTGTCTGATGTAAGACTGTAACCCAGGATAGGAAACGATGCGAACGTCAAACGATGGC